>JARLHJ010000045.1 GCA_031292305.1 Candidatus Babeliales bacterium | reverse complement strand
CATAAACAGCTTTCCATTGTTGCAGAGTAAAAGCATTTAATTTCAATGCAAAGCTTGATACAAAAAATATAACCAAACTTAATAACTTTAATTTATTCATTATAACCTCCATAAAATTAATTTTTCTATCTATTAAATACTACATATAACAATGTGCATTTTCATTATTGTACCTTATTTCTTTTTAAAAGAGTCTTAGATGCAGAATATGCTCCAGATATAGCTGATAAACAAAATAATCCTTTTGAAGCTAAATCAGCTTTTGGATATTTTTTTCTAAATTCTTCTTTTTGTAAAAGTTTGTGCAAAATACCACCTAAGGATAAAGCCATTAAGCTTAAACCTAAAGAATATCTTGGCTTATAATCATATATATTTTGAGATGCACTAGAGCTTGATGAGCTTACTGCAGAACTATCTTGAGAGCTTTTATTTGAAACCGAGCTTGAACCTAAAGAAAGAAACTTCGAATCACTAATTATTTCTTGTGCATCATTAGGGTATTCGTCTTTAATCCATTGGCGAATTTCTTCTAAAATACTTACTAATTTTGTTAATTTAACTTCTTCTGTAGCTGTTTCATAAAATTCAGCACCTTTTTTGGCTGCTTTAATTCTTGTTCCACCTAAAGCACTTTTATTTCTAAGTGGCAAAATATCACTTGTGTAATAATTATTAATATCTGCACCCTGCTCTATGCTACTATTATTTTGTCCAATAAGTCTTAATAAAATATCAATATCAATGCTTTGATTAGATGCTATTTTCTTTTGCAAAATTGCTTTAATAGCTTTTAATTCAATAATATTGTCAAAAGCAGTTAAGTTAAATGCAACACTTGATAAAAAAGATATAAACAAACATAACTTTTTCATTTTGACTCCTAAAAAAAGGGAGAAGAAATTTGCTTTCTTCTCCCTACTAAATTTTTAATTATTATCCTCTAATTGCGTTATAAATTGAACTTAATACTGATGCTCCAGAAACCACTCTAGCTAATGCTGCTAATTTTGGATCTCTTTGAGCCATTTCAGTTGTTGAAAATTTAAAAGCTGCTGCTGCTAATAGGCCAGCTGCGCCAGATTTTAACCATTTGTTAGTTGACGATTCAGCTTGCAGCTTTTTATAATGACCTATTACCTCAGATTTATGCACAGTACATACGCCAGGTATTGTAACATAATTAGTATCAGGTATCGGAACAACATTCAAACTAGAATAAGCATTTGACTCTTCAAGTGCTGAATCTTTAGAAGCATTTGTTTTGCTCTCAGCGGCGAATTTTTTGACAGATGCTGCGTTAGCTGCGGCGAAATTTGCAGCAAAATTTAAAACTCTAGGGTCGTTTAAAGCAGCTAAGCCTTCAGGTGACAATTCATCTGCTGTTGGCAATTGAGTAGGGTTTAAACCATTCAACGCCATATCACTTGGAACTAATGGCTTTGTTGAGCTAGTAGTTGAACTAGAAAGCGCAGGTAGAATAACACAAGTAGATTCTAGCGCGCTTGCAACAGCATTGCCTAACTGCATTAAACTCAATGCTGGCGGATTGGTTACAGTTGCAGATGAAGGTGTAGCAGCTACAACTTGCTCATCTTGTTCTATTACTACATCTGCTAGATATTTTGCATTTACAATTATTAATTCTGAAGTAGTTGGAAAATTAGCTCTTATATATTTACGTATTTCTTCTTTAACACCTTCTACATCTTCAGATTGATAACCAAGATTAACCTTTAAATGCCTAATAACTAAATCATTATTACTTGTAATTATTTTAGCAATTAAAGTGTGATAATTTTGTTTTTCTGAAGAAGGCATCTGGCCTAGATTAAAACCTTTATAAACATGTAATAAAAATTGTATTTCTTTGTTTAATTTAAGAGTTGGTACATTTGGAAACTTATTACATTTTGCGCTTAAAATAGAATGAACTGCCTTTAATTCTGCAATAGTTGTAACTTGTTCAGCAGCGCCTAATTTTATAAAAGAAATTAAGCTGAATAACAGAGCAAATATTAAACCTTTTTTCATAATTAAACCCCTTATTTTATAACAGTTATTAAATACTAACTATTTTAATATTATACTAACTGAAATAAATTACAAGGATTAAATTACAATTCTTTCTATAGTTGCATTAATTTTGGTAGTTACTTCATAATTTATGGTTTGGCTAAGATGGGCAATATCATCAGGGGTCACACCTGGTTGGGAACCTATCAAGGTTACCTCATCTCCCACGCAAACATTTGGCAGGTCAGTTATATCTATAATAACCATATTCATGCAAACACGGCCAATTATGGGGGCTTTTATACCCTTTATATAAACAAAGCCTTTATTAGAAAGACCCCTACTATAACCATCCCAATACCCTATTGGAATAATCGCAGTTATTGTAGGCCTAAAGGCGACAAAAGTACGTGAATAGCTTACATAACTACCAATAGGTAGCTCTTTAATTTGGATTACTTTGGTTTTCCAGCTGACGGCCAGCTTTAGGTTAATTAAATATTTTTTTTCACCTAAATCATCTACTTTGGGTGATTTATACAAACCATAAGTGCCGCCACCAGAGCGAACCATATTAAAATGGCATGAATTATATCTAATTACACCTGTGGTATTTGAACAATGTATGAAAGGTATTTCTATACCTTCTTTTTTTAGATCTGCAATTAAATCACTAAATCTTTTTAGCTGCCTTTTTGTAAACATCTGGTCATCTGTATCAGATTCAGCAAAATGGGAAAAAATGCCTCTGATTTTTATATTTTGCAATAAACTTACTTCTTTAATTAGTTCTAATGCCTGATGCCAAAGAACGCCCAAGCGAGATAGGCCTGTATCTACTTTTATATGAATATAGGCTATCTGGTTTAGCTTTTTTGCAACTTCATTCAATCTACAAATTTCTTGTAAATCATAAGCGACCAAATCTATTGAATATAATACTGCATATTCTAAATCTAAATCTGCATGCCCCAAAACCAAAATTGGCTTTGCAAAACCATTTTCGCGTGCTATTAAACCTTCTGACAAACTAAAAATGCATAGCCAACTTACATCAGCACTTTCTTGTAATATTTGCGCGATTTGTACTAAACCACACCCGTATGCGTTACTTTTTGCAACGACAGCCAAATGTTTATTTGGGCCAATTATAGATTTAAATTGTGCTACATTATGTAAAATTGCAGATTTATCTATTTCTACCCATGTACGGCTTTTTGGGTTGCTTTTTAACATTAAAAGCGTGGATGTATTTTGCGAGATATTATTTGTTAAATTCATTGTATGGAGCAACAACCTGTATCATCGACCCCAAAATTATAAGCGCACTGGATTGTAGATTTAATATTAGATGGAAATGCAGCTTCTAAAGAATCAAAAATCTTTTTACCTAAATGTTTTTTATTTCTTCTAATAAAAATAATTCCATTAATATCAGCTTCTGTAAAAATATTGGTTTTTGTAAAATCATTTAAAAATTTTATAAACTCTATTTGATCCTCATTAGCAGTTATCAAATAATGGCCTAACTCAGACATTAATATTAAACGATATGTACTAGAAATTATCTTTCTATTACTTGTATCCTCGCTATCGAACGTTCTTATTTCAGCTAAAAAACAACCTAATAATGAGATTTTTTTTATATGTATAGTAAAGTTATCAACTTTAGGATTCACATAAGGTATACGACTGCATACCCAATACTTTAATCTTTTCAATAAATCATCTGATAAAGTATTATTAACATCACTAATACATTTTAAATATTTGCTTTGATTATCATTCAAATTAACTATCTGTGCATTATATATCCATGACTTAGGTGATAAATCCCAAATTTCAATACTTCGATCAATATTTTCTTGAGTTAAATTGATACTTAAATTAGCTAGCATATTAAAATCAATTGCAACTTGAGCAGTTTTAATATGAAAAACAAATAATAAAGTCAAAAAAATTACATAATTTTTTATTAACATTCTACATCCTTTATTAACAATTTTGATTATAAAATAATATCACTTATTTAATCTTATTTCATTGTTTTATTAAGAATTTAGATTTTCTTATACATCTTTAAAGTTTTTACAGCTTCTTTTTTATGATCACAAATTGGATTAGGATAGCTAGCAATATTATTTCTCAAAAGGGAATTTCTTAAAATCTCATGAAAAAAACTCCCTTAAAAATATTAGATTATTTTTAAGGGAGTTTCTATATTAACTTAATACTAATGTTTAACGAATGATTTGCATAAAGCCTGCACCTGCAGCAATACCTGAGGCTATTTTAGCAGCTAAAGCTAATCTTGCATCTTTTTGACACGCAGATGTTTTTGACAATAAATAAAACCCGGCACTTGCTAATAAAGCGCCACCTGATGTAACATATTTATTAAAATTTGATATTGTACCATTCCCATGTGAAACACTTGAATTTGCTGAAGGTGCTGCAGCAGCTGTATGTATTATTTTGTTTGATAACAAACTAGAAGAAGCAATTACTGCCTCAGCTTGTTCTGCATAATCTTGCCTGATCTTTGCACTAATTTCTTCTTTTAATTCACTTAAAGCTTGTCCCCATTGTATTTCACTAACTAAAGCAGTTTGTTTCTTTGCAGCATCATCATAAGTTGAGCGAACCTTGATGAAATGATTATGGTAATATTGAACAACTTGAACATTCTTACTCTTATAACAGTTTTTAACAATCTTATTTATCCACATGATTTGCAAGGCAAACGTAATAATTTTTTTATTTCCTATATTTAATGCAATAGATTCAAATTCAGAAAGTTTCTCTTGTAATATTGAATTTATAGCCTTTAACTCTATAATATGCATATCTTGACCATATTCATCCATACCTGATAACTTAACAAATGAAACTAAAGTTGCCATAATTACAAATATTAAACCTAATTTTTTCATAATAACCCCTATTTATTAATCATTAACATATATAGCTATAAATTTATACTAATTGAATATTTTGTCAACCGCCGGGCCTGGCATACTTTTCACATATGATTAAATCAGGTTTTCTTATACATCTTTAAAGTTATTGCAGCTTCAACTTTATGGTCACAAATTGGTTTAGGGTAACCAGTAATATCATTTTCATATGCTTTGTGGATAATTTTTGCAGGAATATCTTTAAGCTCATCTACCCAGGTTTTGATGTATGTACACTCAACATCAAATTTTTTTTGCTGCAACCAAGGGTTAAAAATGCGAAAATACGGCGTTGAATCACAACCTGTTGAAGCAACCCATTGCCAATTGCCATTGTTAACTGCAGGGTCATAATCTACTAATTTTTGGGCAAAGTATTTTTCACCCCATTGCCAATCTATATGTAAATCTTTAATTAAAAAAGATGCTGTTATCATTCTTACTCTGTTGTGCATAAAGCCTGTTTCATTTAATTGCCGCATGCCAGCATCTACTATTGGAAAGCCTGTATTGCCTGTACACCATAAATTAAACTTTTTCTTGTCGTTTTCCCATGGGATTTTGTCATACTTCTCTTTAAATGCATGCCCGAATACAAATGGTGAATGGTAAGCTGTGTATGTAAAAAAATCTCGCCAAAAAAGCGAACGTATTAATGGGTGGTAAATAGTTAATTCTTTTACTATTGCATGGTAAACTTCACGAGGTGAACATACGCCAAATTTTAAGTATGGTGATAAATTTGTTGTGCTTAAACTTGGGTAATCTCTTATATGTTCATAATCTTTAAAATCTTTGAGCGATGCTAATATTTTTTGTGCATTCTTTCTGCCACCATGCACCCACATGTTTTTATTATTCCCGTTATGGTTCGATACATTTGCGGCGCAAACACTCACCACGAACGGGAAAGTACACTCACTTTTAATATCTTTATCATAAAAATTCTTGTATTTATTTTCAATAGGCTCAGGAATTCGCAACAGAGAAGCTTTTTTAAAGAATGGTGTAAAAATAGAATAAGGATCACCATTGCCTGTCATAAAGTGTGTAGGGTCAATTAATAACTCATCTTCAAATTGCTCAAGCTTTACATTATGTTTTGCACACAAATGTTCTATACTTTCATCCCTTTTTAAACTAAACGGAGTGTAATCTCGGTTTATAAAAACTGCCTCAATTTTTTGTTCAAGAACTAATTGTTCAATAACTTCATGCGTGTAGCCATAAAAAGTATAAAGCTTTGATTTGCGCTTCTGAAGTTCAGCATCAATTTCTTGTAAAGATTCTATCATGAACTGTAATGCATTATCACTTTTAAATGAGTTTTTATCTGTGCATTGTTGCGGATCAAATATAAACGCACAGATTACTTGTTTAGAATTTTCCAGTGCTGCAATTAATGCTGTGTTATCTTCTAATCTTAAATCACGCCTAAAAATAAAAAGAGCAATATTATGTTTATTATCCATGCTTATTCATCTTTTTAACTTGATACCTTTGTATTAATAACGAAATTAACCCTAATAATCCCAATAATATAAAAGCTGATAACATTTGCAACGACCAAATCTCACTAAAATTATTTATAGAACCTAATTTTCTACCAGCATAAGCATAAACAACTGAACCGGGAATAATCCCAATAGATGTGGTCCAAATAAAGGTCCACAAAGAAATATTAGTTAATGCTGATAATGTATTTATAATAAAAAATGGAATAATAGCAACTACATGCATGATTAATAAATATGTAGCGCCATACGTATTTATATTTTTATTAAAGTTTTCTAAACGAGCAGCATATCTATGTTGAATTTGTTTGCCTAATAAATATCTAAATATTAAAAAAGATATTGTAGCACCAATAACGCCTGCAATATTGCAATAAATAGTTGCTGGAATTACTCCAAATAAAAAACCACCTACAACAGTGGTTAAACCAGCCAATGGTAAAGTAGAAATAACTGTAAGAATATAAAATAAAATAAATATTATAATCGATAATATATAATGCGTGTTTACAAATTCGAGCAAATATTCTCTGTGCTCTTTAAAATTCTGGAAATTAATGCAATTACCAACTCCCATAAAATGTAATGTTAATATTGCTAAAACTATTAATACTAAAACTAAAATTTTTGTTCTATTTTTCATCAATTCCTTCATAAATGTTATGGCTCGGGATTAGTCTTCCTTCATTTTCAATGTTTAAATAAAACTTATTTTTTATCTTTACAATAGATCCAATAACCTCAAAATCGCTAAATATAGAACATGCTTTAATTGGTCCAATTTGTTGATTTTCGATTCGAATTATTATTATTGCATCTTCTGACCACCCAACATAAGGATTGCAACCAAAAAATCTGTATATACCTTCTATTACAGCTTCACCGTATTTCGGAATTATAATTTCTGTACCTTTAATTTGTTTCTGCATAGCGCAATAAGTTGTGATTATGACTTCGCAATTGGTTTCATTTTTAATTTGTAATTCTGAAAAAATTTCACAATATATCTCTTGAATAACAAATATCACAAATAAAAAAATTAATAAATTTAGATATCTCATAAAACACTGCCCCTTATAAATAAATCTAATAAATTTTATAAGTAAAAACAATATTTTATGGATAGTACAAAATAAACTTAGAATAGTTTAATTAACCTAGATTCTTTAAAATCCCTTTTATATTATATTATATTTCAAATTGTTGATTTTTCTATTTTAAATTTGTTACTTTTGCAATATAAAGATTAAAGGATGAAATTCAAGTGGAGTTATAATGAAAAAAAATAAAATATTAATATTAATCAGCATACTTGTTATAAATACAACTTTAGTAAATGCTATTATAATAAAGCCTAAAGCTGTTGCGCAAAAATCTCAGGTATTAACATTAGTGCCACCAATAACTAAATTAGCTGCAGTAAAGCCAAAAACTATAGCAAATAATGTACAAAAGCTGCAGACTAATGCACAACCAATCCAAACAGCTCCTGCTATTCAGTCAGGTGTTAAACCGGCCACAGTTCAACCAGTTATACCAGTTACCACAACTTGTACTGGTGGCCAAATTCTAACAAAAACAGGATGTCAATGCCCACCAGGAAGAGCTCTCGATTATAATAATAATTGTACGATGTGTCCAAAAACAGGACCTACAAAACAAATCGTTATTAATGGTATTTGTTCACCCTGCCAAGCTGGTGCAACAACATCTGATGGTATAACTTGCACATTATGTCCAAACCGAATATTGGATAGGGATGGTAATTGCTGTCCTAATGGACTTGGTCCCTCTGATGAATGTTGTCCAGATGGGCTGATTGGAGGTGTTGATAAAAGATGCTGCCCTAAGGGACAACTTATGAATTATACGACTAATCAATGTGTGGATAATACTTGTTCCGATAATCAATATTTTGAACATTGGCAAGGCACATGCCAACCATGCCCAGCTGGACTTGTGAGTAAAGGAGGCTTGATATGTTGTCCCCCAAATTCTCTAAATCCTGATGGTACATGCTCTGTAACTCCTTGGTATTGGGACAGTGAAGGTCCACATTATCAATAAATCCATTATTAAGATTTCAAAAATAATAGCCACTTTTATAGGTGGCTATTATTAATAGTTAAAACTGAAACTTATTGTTCTTCTTTTTGTGAATATTCCTGTCTTAAGAACGCAGGAACATCTAAATCTTCAGCATCTATCTTGTTTTCTTTAAGCTGTTCTTCAAGCGTTTGCTTAAATGACATCTCTTTTGAAACACTCATTTTTTCTTGAGACATTTCTTCTTCTACTAGAGTGTCTAGTTTTGTGCATTGTACTTTAACTTCTTGGATCGCATTAATAGATTCATTTTGTTTTTGCGTTGTAAAGCCGGTAGCAATAACAGTTACGCAAATTTCATCAGTCATTTGTGAATCTATTACTGAACCAACAATTATATTTGCATCTTCATCTGCTTGTTCATAAATAACAGATGCAGCTTTATTAATTTCATGTATACCTAAATTTTGGCCACCGGTAATATTTAAAAGCACACTTTTTGCGCCTTTAATGCTCATGTTTTCTAACAACGGCGAAGATATTGCACGTAATGCAGCTTCAACCGATCTATTTGGACCAGCTGCTTTTCCTGTGCCCATTATTGCAAAGCCCATATCTTTCATGATAGTTTTCAAATCAGCAAAATCAACATTTATATGACCTGGCTTGGTAATAATATCAGAAATACCTTTAACTGATTGATTTAAAACGTCGTTAATCATTTCAAATGCACTAATCATAGAAACATTGTCTCCAACAACTTCTAATAATTTTTGATTTGGAATAACAATTAGCGTATCAACTTCTTTTTTTAAATTTTCCATAGACTCTTGTGCAATTTTAGCTCTACGTTTACCTTCAAAAGTAAAAGGCTTAGTGACAATAGCCACCGTTAAAATGCCTTTTTCACGTAATAATTTTGCAATAACTGGACTAGCACCAGACCCTGTTCCACCACCCATCCCTGCAGCGATAAATACTATATCGGCGTCGCCGACAGATTCTAATATTTTATCTAAATCTTCTTCTGCAGCACGTTTGCCTATTTCAGGATTGGCCCCTGTTCCTAATCCCTTTGTCGACTTCACGCCTAATTGAATTTTGTGTGGTGCTTTTGATATACGCAATGCCTGTGCATCAGTATTTGCAACTATAAACTCTATATCGCGAAAATTAGAATCAATCATACTATTTACAGTATTACCGCCAGCCCCGCCAATACCAATTACCTTGATACATGCCATTGGCAGACTTTGTGACTCTTTTTCAATGTCGAAATCTATCATTACTACTCCTATCTTTATTAAAAGAAATCAGATACCCAAGCTTTCATTTTAAAAAATATTTTTGCAGCCATTGGACCATTAACAGAATCCATGGATGAACTCTCTTTTTTAATCGTATGCAATAACAAACCATATGCTGTTGCATATATTGGACTATTTAAAGATTCTAATGCAACATAATCAGTTTTTGGTACACCTATTCTTACTGGCACTTGGAAAATTTCTTGCGCTAACTCGCGCATGCCTTTTAATAAAGATCCACCACCAGTTAAAACTAATCCTGTTGTCATAAATGGTTTTAAGCTATATTTTTCTACATCTTTATACACAAGTGTTAATAATTCTTTTGCACGTGGCTCTATAATTTTTACTAAATAAGATCTTTTTATAGTTGATTTTGCAAATCCATGAACCATATCAAGTTCTATATCTTCATCTAAATTCGTTAATAAATCTAAACATGCTGTTCCATATTTTTGTTTTATACGTTCTGCATCATTTATTGTGGCCTGAATACCTATTGCTACATCATTAGTAAAATGATTACCTGCAATTGGCAAAACCATGGTATGTTTAATGCTATTATTTTGGTACAAGGCAAAATCTGATGTGCCACCACCAATGTCTAAAACTGCAACGCCAAGTTCACGTTCATCTACACTTAAAACAGCATCTGCAGATGCTAATTGCTCTAGCACTATATCCACAACTTTTACACCGGCCATTTCACAACAACGTACTAAATTTTGCACAGATGCAACTGACCCTGTTATAATATGCACTTGTGCTTCTAAGCGAACGCCATGCATTTCTATTGGATCGCGGACTTTGTCATGTCCATCGATAATATAATATTGCGGTAACACATGTAATATTTGTTGTCCTAATGGAATTGGTACGGCTTTAGCTGCTGCAATCACATTTACAATATCATACTGGTTAACTTTTTTTCTTTTAATTGGCACAGCGCCGCTTGAATTGAATGAATTTATATGATTTCCCGAAATACCAATAACTGCAGTCTCTATTGTATGACCTGAAACAAATTCTGCTTCTTTTACAGCTTCTTTTATTGAGTGAACTGTTTTGGCAATATCTACTACTACACCCTTTTTTAAACCATCTGATGGATGTTTGCCTATGCCGATTATTTGCACATTATCTTTATCAATTTTTTTAGCAACTAAAACACAAATTTTTGTTGTACCAATATCTATTGATACATAAATATCATCAAATACTTTCGTTACATTCATCTTCCCCCCCTTTAATTTTCTGATAATATAATTTGTTCTGCAAATCTTAAATCAAAAACTATATTTCTATTTTTTTTTATTTTAGGCTTTGCTTGCAAATGTTCTTGGTAAAGTTTGTGGCACAATTGAATAGTTTTTTGATCTGGAATTTTATTATGTTTAATAATAATAAAAAAATTAGGTTCAATTTTATTAGTAAGAATAATTTTATTTTTATTTAACCATTCAATCACGAAATCTTGAACCAAGTCTTTAGAATCGAATTTTTTTAGCTCATTTAATAGTTCAGACTTTTCAAGATTTTCCCTTACCCGAATAGCTTCTAGTCCTGAAAAATTATCATGATAATCTTCTTTGCTAAATATTTTTCCATTGTGTGAAAATATTTTATCATCATTTATTTGATAAACTGGTTCATGAATTTGAATTATTACAGTTAAGAAATCTGGATTTGTTCTTCTTATAACAACTGATTTTATGATAGGAAATTTTTCTTGAAGTCTTTGGTTAAATTCTTTTGGAGTTAACCCAGCTAAATTTTGATTTATAAATTCAGAAATTGAAGTTGCAAGAGATTCTGACAATTGATTATCCAGCACCAAAAAATATTTCTTTGATACTTGGATATTTGAATAAAAACTTTTTGCTTTAAAAAAAATAATTAAAAAAGCAAAAACTACAAAAACTTTTTTTACAAAATGCATTTGGCTCCAATAATATAAAATTGGCTTATATTATTTTTATCCAAATAAGATCAAACTAGTCAATAATTTGATTAACTCTTTAAGTTATTTTGTCAAAAATGAATTTTAAAACGAGTTTTTGCACGCTAAATTATTTTATTTTTATTTCATGATTTAGCTTTTAACAGAACTTTATATTTTTATTCCGTTATTTGAGAAAGTTTTGCTCTTTTGAATGGCCTAACTTCAACTTCATCCGTATTTGCTCTATCCGCTTCGTTGGAAATGATTTTAGGTTGAGCGCCGACAAAACGTGGTGGAAATGAACTTAAAAAAGCCAATTCTTTTGACAACTCTGCAAGCTTTCTTTCTGCTTTATTATATTTTTCATGAAAATATTCATGCAATAGACTGATCCACGATATATGCAAATAATCACCATAAGCTTCCAGAATCAAAAATTTTGTCGTGTTTTCAGCATTGGAACAACCTATTTTATCTGCTTCTGCAAGCATTTTAAACCTTAGCTCATTTAACTCTCGGACAGAAGTTATTATTTTTCCAGACTCTGCTGACGCCGCAAAATTAGAACCATAATTTTGAGAAATTGCTTTATTTACAAATTTATAATCTTTAAAATCTAAAAAAGAATAAAACGTAAAATATTCAATTTTCATGTTCTGGTAATAATCTTCATCCCACCAATTTTTATGTTCACCAGCTAAAGAACACAATACAATACTTAAACAAAATATTAATTTATAAATTTTCATAATTTCCTTTTATGCAAATAAGTCAGCTTCGCGAGCCAAATCCATCGCGACATTGATATCGTTATAACCTTGGCTTAAAGTAAATGGATATACCAACTTACCTTCGTTGTTTTTAATAGGCGCATCTACTTTATAATTTATGCAGAATTGATTATCTTTACCAAGATCTTTAAGTTTATTAAAATGTGTTGCATAAATAAATTGAATATCTTTAAACTCTGATATTCTTTTTACAAATTCATAAGCACATTTTTCGCCTTCTTCTGCTGCTGTACCTGTGAACAATTCATCTAATGCAAAGAAATATTTGCAGTTAGGTTCTAAAGATTTTATTTTTTGCAATATCTCTTGTGCCCTTTTAACTTCCGCTGAAAATAATGAAGTGCCATTTAAAATATCATCCGAGATATTAATAAATGAATGAATAACATCATAAGGAGTGATTTTTAAACTTTGTGCAGCTGCAATACCAAAGCTTTGCGCTAAAACAATATTTTGCAGTAAGGCTCTGATTGCAGTTGATTTACCACCTTTATTTGCACCTGTCAGAATAATATTTTTAGTTTCAGCAATATTATTTGTAACAGCATCTTGGACTAATATATTCCAAAAGCCTGTAGCTTTTATAGTTGGTTTTGCATTTTCTATAAATTCAACAAAACAGAACTTGTTTTTTTGGCTTTGTGATTCTAAAATTTTATTAGCTATTGCATTATAAGCATCCATTTCAGCAATTATTGTAAATATTGGTGCAAGATTTTTATCTTGTTCATAGACTTCATATAACAAGGTATGAACTGCTGCCGTTGAAAAGAATGTGGAATGCTTACTTTTATACCTTGAATGTTTTAACTTTTGAACTAATTCAATGCCTTTTAAATTGTCTATATCAGCCATTTTAAACTGTTTTTTTATATCATGCCTTACACAAAGCTTTTCAATTTTTTCAGAAATATTAATTAGTTTATTAAGTGAATGTAATTTAGATCTTTTTTCACATGCAGTAGCATAGTCGTGATAAATACCATATAAACTTAAGGCTGATAAACAACCAAAATAAACTCCACCAAAAACAAATTTATTCACAGCCGATATTACTGTAAAAGAAAGTAACGATACAAAGGCAAGATAATTAAAAACATTACTAATGGTTCTTGCATTTGGGCTTTTAATAAAAAAATTATTAATTGGATACAGAAATGGATAATCTCTTTTAATTAATTCTAATTGCTGTAACTCAGGGCAAGATTTACCTATAAATATATCAGACATCAATTGTATAACTTGTTGTTCTGCCTGTTTTGCAAGCATTAAAAGTTGTTCAACCTCTTTTTTTAAGTTAGGATTTTCAACCAAAGCCTTAATTGCATCTTGCCTATTGGTTAAAATAGGATTTTCACCTTTTAAGCCAAGTGGATATTTTAAAGTTTCTGCAATAAAAGATTCACCCATTAAGGTTTTGCATTCAAAAAAAGCTGCCATTTGCGCTATATTTAAATCATTTGTAAGATTTCTGGTTTCAGCAAATTTAAGGTATTTCTTATTATAAGCTGCAACCCCAGTTTCTTCATTTGACATAATATTTGAAAGCCTAACTCTACCTGAAGAATAATCTTCCTCAGTTTCAGCTAAAATAATAGTTGGAATAATCAAAAGCGCTAATAAAAATTTATGCATAACAATTTTAACCCCGAAAGTATATAATTCTAATTATTATATATATTATTACATTCAGAAATAAAATCGTCAATTAATTATAATAGAAGCAACTTTGTTAATTTAGAATTGCTGAAATATAAATTAAGTTTTTAATTTATATTATTCATGTTCATCATGAAAATTACAATTTACCCTGCTTTCATCTTGGTTATTTTGTTCTAATTCAGAAATTCTTTCTTTAGCCTTCTTTAATTCTTGTCTAGTTTTGTGTAGTACATATTGAAGTTGAGTTACTTCAATTTTCTTGTCAAGATAAAGAAGGTATAATTCTAAAGGTCGTTGGCAAACCCAGGTGGCCATAGTTCCATAAACTGAATCAGCATGATTACGTGGTCTTGCTCGAGACCATTTATCTTTGATTTTTTGAAGATCAGTACGCACTTCTTCTTTTAGCTGAGATAATTCATTTAATGAGCTTATTGCTAATTTACCATCCTTAGAATACTTACAACCATAATTTATTTCATCTCTGGATCTACCATGATCATAATATGTTTCAAGAAAATCATTCATAGTACGATATTGAATTTCTAATTTTTCCACTTCAATCATAGAACTATATTGAATGTCTAATTCAAACTTTTCCATTGCAGATATTTGACCAAAAAATATAATTGTACAAAATATCAATTTATAAATATTCATAAATTTACCTAAATAATTTTGTTTTTTGTCGAAATCAAGAATAATAAAATTCCAGCAGCAACTGAAGCATTATAAGAAATGTCAGCTGTTACTTGTGGTAGTTTAATACTTTGGCCAGATTTTAAGATACTAGGTGATACGCCTTCACCTTCATTGCCTATAATAACACAACAAGGCAAAGTAAAATCTACATCTAATGCACTCTTGCTATTTTCTAAATTAGAAACATAAATTGTATATCCAGCTTTTTTAAGTTCATCTACAGCTGACTTGGCATTTGGCGCAAAATAAATTTCTAAATGCTCAACTAAACCAGCAGAAGATTTTATTGCTGTAGGTGTTAAAAATGTAGAATTACGTTCTGTCACAATAACACCATTTACGCCAGTGCAGTGCGCTGAACGTAAAATTGCACCTAAATTACGAGGGTCTTGTATACTATCTAACATTAATAAAAATTTTTCTTTTTCTGGATTAAAGAATTTTTTTCTTATTATAAATGGGCTCGCTAATGCGACAACACCTTGGTGGTCTGTAGAATCTGCTAATTTACTAAGCTTTTCTTTTGATATAAATTCAATTTTTGTGTACTTTGGCAAAAGCTTTAGAATCTTAGGCCAAGCTTTTGGCTCAGGTTTAGTTGTGTAGATTGTATAAATTTTTCTGCGTTTTGCATTTAGCAATTCAATAATTGGATGAATTCCAAATACTAATTCCATGCCTTGTTGTTTTTCCATGTTGTTCCTAAGTAATTTTATATGTTATTGTTTATAGTATAGCATAATAAATTTAGTCTTTTAATAAATAAAAAAACCCCATATTTTACTATGAGGTTTTTTACTTTTATTTTAGTTTTATTTTCTTCTGATCTGTTCTTGGTATAACCATCTTGCCAGATTATCTAAATAGACTGCAACTGTAATTTCTCCAGCTTTATGCCCAGCTGTTTCTAAAGAAAATTCTTTTGGTAAGAATGTTCTTAAAACTGAATCTTGATAACCAGTAAATGGTGCGTTGGAAATAGCTAAACAAGAACCTTCTACTGGGGAATTTTTTAACCAATCAATAATCGTATCCCCTGTAGTTGCTCGTTTAACTGTTCCATCAGCATTTTTTGTTCCTTTAGACTCTACTAGCTCTAACTGAACAGATTTCTTAAAATCTTCAGGTAAGTTACTATACATGTAGTTTAATAATTCAATTTCATTTTTAGGCAACTTTCTATTATTAGTATTTGGGCATAATTCTAAAATAATTTCTTCGCTTTCTATTTTGGAATCTAATACTCGATCACTACCCAAAAGCACAACTTTATCAAAACTTATGCCTTCGTTCCATAATTCTAACAGATAGTCTAATCTAGATTTTACTCTTGGTGCAGCTGCGCCAAGGAGTAATACGTAGTCATAGTGCTCTTCTTGAGGAGCCACTTCTTTGACCGAATTTATTTTGTTCAATTTCTCTAACATTGCATTTTTATCTAAGCCATCAATTTCTTCCATTTGCCATCTTTCTGTAGACGGTTTACGGATCCATTTTTCTTGTGTTAATTTCACAATATTTGAAAGTGTTCCATTGTGCTCTACTTTAGTAGCTTCTAGAATATCTAATAAAGCTTGTGTCGGAGTCCCATCTTGATTTAAGATAAAATCATATAAATATTTATTTTTCTTAACAGCTATTACATTTGGACATTCACTGGAATAACTAATTTGATAATTATTTAAAATTACAAAAACAAATAGAAACTTTAACATTGTTCTTTTATTCATTGTATTACCTTTATGTATTAATGTATTTCTATAAAGTTTCAAAATCTTTATAAAGCAAACTAGGCTGAATCCCTATATTATTTTGGTATTTATTACTTGTATATCTAGTATATTCACCTTCTATTGTGTGATAAAATATCTGGCATATTTCTATTCCAGGATAAATTTTAACAGGCTGCACACAAAATATCTCTAAAGTCCAAAATCCTTTAAAGCCAACATCACCAAAGCCAGCTGTGATATGTACAAAAAGCCCTAGTCTGCCAATTGAAGATCTACCTTCTAGCATAGGTACATAAGAGTCAGTTTCAGTATATTCTACCGTTCTTCCCAAATAAAGAGTATTTGGCCTTAAAAGTAGCCCTTCTTGCGGAATTATGACTTTATGGGCAGTATTTGGGTGTTTCATGTCCAAAGTATAGTTATCATAAATTAAAAGTTCATTATGCAATCGGAGGTTGTAACTGTTGGGCCCTAGCTGCTTTTCGTTAAATGGCTCAATTATTAAATTGCTTCCTAAGTTCCTTTTTATCTCTTTTCCTGAAATAATCATTTTAATTCCCTATAAATAAGTTAAAATTAAAGAATGGGGTATACTAATTTTAGAAATATTTTGAAAAATTCATAGGGGCAATAAAATGGAAAAAGAACAAATATATCACGATGAACCTGGCACGCCATTAAATGCCTTTCTGGCACGTGCCGGACTTTGCTCACGTAGAGCAGCTGTTGAACTAATCAAAAACGGCAAAATTTATGTGAATGGTGAAATAGTCACAGAACCTGGTTATAGGGTTCAACAACATGACAAGGTTAAATACCAAGATAAAATATATAGACCTGAAAAGCATGTTTATCTTTTACTAAATAAACCTAAAGGTTATGTTACCACTACAGCTGATGAAATGGAACGCAAAACAGTTTTAGATTTAATTAAAGGTAAAGGCCTTGGAAAAGAACGCTTATACCCCGTCGGCAGATTAGACAGAGATACTACAGGCGTATTATTAATTACAAATGATGGCTACCTATCACAAAGATTAGCTCATCCTAAAAATAATATTACCAAAAAATATTATGTGGTCCTTGATAAGCCTTTACATATTGATGACACTAATAAATTAAAAAAAGGTGTTTATTTAGAAGATGGAAAATCTTGGTTTGATAAAGTCACATTAACTGGTGATAAAGCCGGAAAAATGGTTATTGTAGATATCCATGGTGGCAAGAACAGAATCATTAAACGTATGTTTAAGCATTTAGGTTATAAAGTTGTTGCTTTAGATAGAATTGAATTTGCTGGCATTACCAAAAAGAAATTAGAAACTGGATCTTGGAGACATTTAACTGACGCTGAAGTTGAAGAACTAAAAATGTTTAAAAAAGAATCTAAAAAAGCTCCTGTTCCTGCTAGAAAAGTAGAAAAAAAAGAAATTAAAGATTAAAAACTTTAAGTCTTTCAGAATCTGGTGCTAATTTTTGGGCAATTTTAATAGCAGAAAGTATTGCAGTGTCATGCGAATCAACACCGCAAGTGTGAACGCCAGCATACCAAATATTATTATTGCCTTGGACTTTTTCTATATCTGCTTTTAATGTAAAAGTTTTTGGGCTTATTTTGCCATGCAAATATTCTTCAATTGCATACAAATTCTTAGGTAAATTTTTGTCATAAGTAACCCAACTTCTAAATATTGGCACTTCTGGGCTTTTCCACTCTTTGTAAATTGTAAGTTGACTATGTACGCCATCATATCTTACATTTGCCATAGACCAGTAAGCTTTATCTTTAGGCATTAAAGAAGTATCAGAATGCACTGCAATTGTGGTTTTAAAATATTCTATTTCACTTAACTTTGATCTGATATATTGCGAGCTTGCAACATCTTGCAAAATATCTGCTGTTATGCCTGCTGATGTAGAAAATATAATATAATCAAATATTTGTTTTTCACCATTTTGCAATATTAACTCGTATTGGTTTTCTATGGGCTTTAAGCTAATTACTTTGCTAGATAAATTAATTTTAGTCTCTGTCAGTTGTGCAGCGAGTGCATCAATATAAACTTTTACACCACCCACAACCTCTGTCCATTGCAAAGATTTAAACGCGCTAAAATTATTTTTAACAGACCAATACAAAATATCATAAGCTGAAGATTTTTTAAAATCATTAATATTCTGTCCCCAGCCTGCTACTAAAAGTGGGTATAAAAATTCGTTTTTAAAGCTTTTTGTTAAATATAAGCTATCTGCAAATTGCTCTAGGGTAATATCTAAGTTTTCACTTTCTATAACTTGTTTGCCTCTATTTATGAAATATAAAAACTGTAACATCCTGCTAATATTTTTGGGTGTTAGAGATTTCCAATATACCATACCATTATGAAATGGCGGTAAGCTTAAAACATCTTCTTTATCTAAGCGGTGAAATGTATAAGTAAGTGGATGCTCAGCCAGTGGCACTTTTAAATATTTTAATAATGCATCAAAATGTACAAACATTCTCGGTGAGAAAAATTCAAACCCTGTATCTATGGGTATTAATTTATCCCCGATTTGTATTTGCTGAGTTCTTGCATGACCGCCTAGAACATCACGTTCTTCAAATAGTGTAACGTCATAATCTTTTTCTAATAACCACGCAGTGCTGAGCCCAGAAGCTCCTCCACCTATTATTGCGACTTTTATATTTTTTTTATTCATAATTATTCAGCAGGTACGGGTTGATCTGTGGATAAACTTTGATCAGGTGAAGATTCAGTCGCAGGTTGATCTGCTGCAGGTGCAGCTGATTGGTCTGCTGCCGGTGCTGTTGACGGTGGTTCAGGTATGGTAGCTAATGCTTGTACATTGTCAGTTGGCGATACAGGCGAACTACTGCCCGCAATTGTTATTACGCCACCTTTAATACTAAGGCCTAGTGTGCCACCCTTTTTAGGAGCATCATCTGCTAATTCAAAACCTATATATGATATCTGCAGTAATATTAATAATATATATTTAGAAAACTGCATTAGAACCTCTTTTATGAAAAATTGAACAACTATCTATTTTAATTATTGTAACAAATTCAACTCTTTAAAAACTATAATTAGATTTATATGCTTAAAAATGGGCAATTTTATCCATATTTTCAAAATTTTTCCCAATTATTGCTAGGTTACATTGCTGACTTTACAGAATAAAAATTAGAAAAATCACTAAATTCTAGCAATTTAACAATGTCATATATTACAATTAGAAATAATATATCCCAAAAAGGGTCAATATTAATAAAATTAACTTAATGGGTTTTTATGCTTATATGTAATATTTATGATTTTAAGGAGAAAAAGTGAAAATAAAAAATCGAATAATTTTAATATTTAGTATTTTTTTTGTTTTAACGAACATAAACGCAATTCCTGTTTATGATATCAATGGAAATAATATCGGAACAGCAACAGTTGGGAGTACTCAATTTTGTCCTTCTGGAAAATCTTATAGCATTCAGACTACCAATGGGTTTTTTAACGGAAGTAATAACGGTGGCCCATGTTCGCCAACATCAGCAACTTGTCCAACTGCTATTCAAATTTCATACCCAGTTTGGAATAGTAACCAACTTAAGATTAGTTGTTATCCGCCAACAGCTTCAAGTTGCTTAGCCGATGGGAAAATATTAGTTGGTACAACGTGTCAGGCATGCCCAGGCGCGCAAGCAACTAGTGACGGTTTAAAATGCCAAGAAACAGACGCAAGTTGTGCAGCTCAAGGTAAAATATTAAGTGGCTCTACATGTCAAACACCAATACCAAATTGTTCTTCTCAGAATGGAGCTACATGTTCTGCATGTAACACAGGATATAGTTTAAGTGGCAATGCGTGTACTGCTACACCAATATCAAACTGTTCTTCACAGAGTGAAACTACGTGTTCTGCATGTAATACAGGATATACTTTAAATGGCAATGCGTGTAATGCTACACCAATATTAAATTGTTCTAATCAGAATGGTACTACGTGTGCTGCATGTAACACAGGATACAGTTTAAATGGTAATGCGTGTACTGCAACACCAATACAAAATTGTTCTTCGCAGAATGGTACTACATGTTCTGCGTGTAATACAGGATATAGTTTAAGTGGCAATGTTTGTACTGCTACACCAATATTAAATTGTTCTAATCAGAATGGTACTACATGTGCTGCATGTAATACAGGATACAGTTTAAGTGGCAATGTTTGTACTGCTACACCAATATCAAATTGTTCTAATCAGAATGGCACGACATGTTCTGCATGTAATTCAGGATATAGTTTAAATGGGAATGCGTGTACTGCTATACCAATATCAAATTGTTCTTCACAGATTGGTGCTACATGTTCTGCATGTAATACAGGATATAGTTTAAGTGGAAATGTTTGTACTGCTACACCAATACCAAATTGTTCTTCACAGAATGAAACTACTTGTTCTGAATGTAACACAGGATATACTTTAAGTGGCAATGTTTGTAGCCCTACACCAATATTAAATTGTTTTACACAAAACAAGACTACATGTTCAGCATGTGACGCGGGATACATTTTAAATGATAATAGTTGTGAGGAATGTACTAATGGTCAAATTGCACTTAAAGGTGCTAATCAATGTTGTGCAGCAGGCGATACTATAGATTCTCTGGGTGAATGCGTAGCCCCAACACCACCTGTAGTTGCATCAAATATTGAATCCGCTAAAACAGTTACCACTAATACTCAAAAAGTAATTACAGCTGCTACAAAAACTTTAGCAAATTTACCCGCAGAACAGGCTGCACCATTAAAACAAGCAATATCAACAACTACACAAGTTATTAAAGCTGCTGCACCTAAATTAGCAGAGGCAAAAATTGCTTTAAGTAAAGCCAAAACACCAGCAGCAGTAAAGAAAGTGAATAACACTGCTAGTAAAATAAAGGCTAATGTTATTGCATCAAAAGCTAAATTGGCTGCTGTTCACTTAAAAGTTTTAACATTAATACCTGTAAAAAAGCCAATAGTAAAGCCTGTTATGAAGGTTTTAAAACCTGTAGCCATAACTAAAGCAATAAAACCGAAGAAATAGTTTAATCTTATTTATTGGATAGGTTCGAAATAAAAGATGTTTGTGAATATGAAAAAATTATTAGAAGGATTATTAATGAAAAATTTAAATAGAAATATAGTTTTTTTATTGCTTTGTTTATTCGTATCGAATAGTAGCAAGATTTTTAGTGTTAATGTTACGTTCATTGTAGATGGCAGTTTAAAGGTTGTTAATGGACCAATTTTTAATGGGCCATATATAACTATATCTAAATACAACCAAACAGGACCTCCTACTAAGCTAAATCTTAATGCTAATATGTCAACTGTAATGCAATTGGATTATGGCACACAGATTGAAATGCAAATGGGCACGGAGACTAAGATTAAAAGATATCTCGTACCAAATATAGATACGACTTTTACTATATCAAATTGTTCACTGGAGGCGTATAATAATGTATGTACAATCACTCAAACTCCAGCACCAATTATAAACCAAGTTTATGATAGTAACGGGAGCTTTATAGGAACAGCATCATTGGCTGCATATTCATCTGGTGCTTGTGGTGGATTTCCAAATGTGCCAAGAACTCCTTATGATTTAACGTTATCGGTTCCAGTTCCAGGGATAATAAACGGGCAGCAAATCAATCAAAGCCCATGGTTCGGATGTGGTAACGAAGCTCCATGTCCTAGTTCCACTGTAATTACAGCAAGTAAGTCGTCTACTGGAGATGCCGCATTTGATATGACTTGTAAATGTGTAGATACTGGACTACCAGCTAATAATGATGGGTCTTGTACATGCCCCCCGGGACAAATGCTAATTGCCGGTTTTGGTTGTCGAGCAAGACCAACAAGTTGTTTAGCTATTGGTCAAACGGTATTTTTTGATACAACGACATCTATGACTGCATGTCAGCCATGTCCTAAGGGTCAGACAACTAACGATGGTTTATATTGCGAGGCGATTACATGTCCAACAGGTCAGCAATTAGTTGGCAATGTTTGTACTGCAAAACCAATAACAAATTGTTTTTCACAGAATGGAACTACATGTTCTGCATGTAATACAGGCTATAGTTTAAATGGCAATGTTTGTACTGCTACACCACTTGCAAATTGTTCTTCACAGAATGGAACTACATGTTCTGCATGCAATACAGCATATACACTAAATGGCAATGCTTGTACTGCTACACCAATAGCAAATTGTTCTTCACAGAACGGAACTACATGTTCTACATGTAATACAGGATATACTTTAAGTGGCAACGCTTGTAATGCTACGCCAATAGCAAATTGTTCTTCACAGAACGGAACTACATGTTCTGCATGTAATACAGGATTCATTTTAAATGATAATGCTTGTCTGCAATGTACTAATGGTCAAATTGCACTTAAAGGTGCTAATCAATGTTGTGCATCAGGTGATACTTTAGATTCTATGGGTAATTGCCTAGCCCCAACACCACCGGTAGTTGCATCAAATATTGAAGCCGCTAAAACCGTTACCACTAATACTCAAAATGTAATTGCAGCTGCTACAAAAACTTTGGCAAATTTACCCACAGAACAGGCTGCTCCATTAAAACAAGCAATATCGACTACTGCACAAGTTATTAAAGCTGCTGCTCCTAAATTAGCAGAGGCAAAAATTACTTTAAGTAATGCAAAAACACCTGCGGCAATAAAACAAATAAATGATACTACAAGTAAAATAAAGGCGAACGTTATTGCATCAAAAGCTAAATTGGCTGCCGTTAACCTACAAGTTTTAACATTAGTACCTGTAAAAAAGCCAATAGTATCAACACCTGTTAAAAAAACTCAGGTATTAACATTAAATCCAATAAAATAGTTTAATATTTATGCGTTATTACTAATAAATTTTAAGCCGTTTTAAATGATATTCAACACGGCTAAATTCATTACATAAAATGCCTGTTATACCAAGACGTTCAGCCATTTCTATATTCTCTATTTGATCGTCTATAAAAATGCAATCTTCAGGATTTAAGCTGTATTTAGCTAATAAATGTTCATAAATTCTTCTATCAGGTTTTTTAACTCCAACTTCACCAGATGTTACAATACCGTCAAAAAGATTTAAAGTTTCAGGATGATGACGTTCAAGAAGAGAATAAGAAACTTTGCTCCAGTTAGAAAGAACATAAATCTTATAAGCCCTATCACCATTTGCATCCAGTTGATTAAGACAATTTTTTAATATATCAAACCCATGTGAAATAGGTTTAAAAGGATTAATTTCAGGGAAAGTATGCGCTTGGCGCAAATCTATATAATCATAATCAAATAGAACATTTCCCAAATCAAAAATAATATTCTTAGTTGTCATATTTAAAATCCTTTACCGTTGTTTTAAACAACGGGGCTTGGAAAAAAGTTACCGCGTAACCCAAATGGTATATGATGAGGCAATTCTACTCTTGCAATTTCTTTAAAGCTAGTAGCATTTAAAATAAGCAAAAATGATGTCTGCTTTTTACCATCTAAGACCACTGACATAATTACACCATCATCTTCTTCTTGTGCATTAGGAGCCGCTACAAATACCGGCTCACTTGGATAACATCCATCTTCATCCCAATATTTTTCTTCTTTATCATTTATATTAATTTTTGACAATTGATTAATATCATCATAATAATCGCGAACTCGCATTGATGTTCCGTACACAAAGTTATATGGCCTTGCAATATAATTTTCATTTATGCGTGGAAAGTTGATACTTTCTTTACTTAATGTTTCTTCTTCAACTGTTTTATTTTCTAAATCTAATTTAAATCTAGATAATTTTGATGCAATATCTGGACTATAGTTTTTAATATTTAATCTAGTCATAACAGTTGTCATCTTCTTAATTATTGAAGCATCTTCAAAAGTAACTATATCTACAATAATTTTATTATTTTTTTCAAATGCATTTACATTGCTAAACGCAAAAAAAGCTTTTGAATTTAAAGTTTTAACTTCTTTTGTATTACGATTAATAACATAAAAATTGGTGCCGCGTTCTGGTTTCCATTCAAATTTATCTATCATAGAACCGCCCATAGCTAGCCTATAGGGTTTAACCACAAATGGGTATTCTACAAAAATTATATAGTTTTTTGTAATACTTAGATTATGAATATAAGCAGGTTCTTTTATTGTTATTGTGGCAATTTTCTCTCTTCTTGCGTCACCTAAGCCAAGACTAAAGGCATCGTCTTTAATTTTATAAATTTCATAATTACTAGATAGCGCGCCCATATGAATTAAGAAATTTATTGTTTCTTTTTTTGATTCATCTCGAATTGGATTAGATGATTCAAAAATTTTATCACTTGGCAATTTGTCATGATATGTAAATGAGCCAATTGTTTTAAGAGTTTTTGGATTAAAAATAACAGGAAGTGGTATTTCAGAAAGAGCTACAAATTTATTTGCAATTTTTGCCACATTTATATTGGCATTATTAATTTTTATATGTTTAACTTTTGGGTTATTAGTTGCAAAAGTATCATAGAACGATTTGCTTTTTAGAAATTGATTTTTATAAGAGACGTGATTTGAATCTAAATTAAACAAATGCAACATTGCAAGACCTTCAAACCAGCCAGAATTTTCATTAATGTTAGGTAAATAGGCTGGGCCATTAAAAATCAATGAGCCATGTAGCCAATTTGGAATTTCACCTTTAACTTTTAAATCATCTAAAGAAACTTCTTTTACTAAGGATTTAAAACCAAATTTATAATTTACCGGATTAACTTGTTCTTTTTTTACGGGTGGAGTTGGTAAAGCAACCACAGGCTCTTTTATTTCTTCTGATTTTTTAACGCAAACAGCAGAAATTTCATCTATAATTTGTACTTTGGTCTGATGTCTGTAAATCATATAAAAGAAAGCTTGTAAGACCAAAAAAGAGCAAATTATAAATATAATTCTACGTTGGCTTGTCATAATATCCCCAAGGACTTTAATCTATTGTTTGTATTTTTAGAACTTGTATGGTGAATTGCTGCCATTCCACAACTTTCTGCACCTTTTACATTTTCTAATTGATCATCTATAAAAATACAACTTTTTGGATCAAGTTGGAACTTATTTGATGTATGTTCAAAAATATTTTTATGGGGCTTTATCATTTTTACCCTTGCAGAAACTATAATTTGTTCTGGGTTAAATAACCCAAATAGTTCTGGAAACTTCTTTTGCAATAACGTAAATGTTTCATCATCAAAATTAGAAATAATAAATAAATTATTTACCGGATTACCCTGTTTATCTTTTTTATCTTTAAGTTTTTTTAATAACTTTAATCCAGATGATTTAATTTTTTCGATATTAATGTGATTTTCGGGTAATAAAAGATCAGCACTTTTTTTAATTAAATTTTTCTCAGATTTACTCTTAAAGAACTTTGGATTTTTATCAGCCTGATCTTTAATTTTATCAACAAATTCTTTGCAAGTGAATTCACCTTTTTGCCATTTACACATTAGTGGTGGCAGATTTCTATCTAAATATTTTGGCTGATTTTCTTTGCTAAAACATTCGATTTCTGGTTCAATAAACGTTATAAACTCCATAAACCTGTCGCCTATATCTGTATGAAAAATACAAGACATGCCAAGCTTTCTGAAAGCCCTGAACTTAGAAACTTCTAGTAAAACACCACCCACATCGAAAATTATGTTATTTTGTTTTTGTGGCATTTGAACCTGTTTTACAGGTTCAGATTTAATTTTAGATATCATATTGTAAGAACTTTCATAACGACCCATTTGATATGGCTTGCCGATAATATTATTGTGGATAAAAGATATTAGCATTAAACCAGATAAACAATGTAAAAAGTGTGTAATTTTCATATTTAACCCTAACCCCCATTATTGTTAACTATCTATTAATAGATTAACAGAAAATGCCGAAATTGTTAAATGGTCAATATTAAAGTATATTTAGAAGGTATATACAAAGGCAAAAATATGAATTTATATAAAGACTTATTATTAGACCATTACAAAAATCCAAGAAATTATGGGAAATTAAAAAATCCAACAATTTCTAGCGGAGAACACATCCCTTCTTGTGGGGATAGTGTTGAGATTGAATGTATAATAATTGATGATATTTTATGCGAAATAGGTTTCACCGGTAAAGGTTGCATTATAAGTCAAGCAACCGCTTCCATGCTCACAGAGTTTTGCAAACAAAAAAATATAAATGAATTGCTTAAACTTGATGATGCTTTTATTCTAAATTTAATTGGTATTGAATTAGGTCCCAATAGACTAAAATGTGCTTTATTGCCTTTAATGCCTCTACAAAAATGCATAAGGTATTTTTAAATTTTCTAATCACGGCAAGCGCATTCAAGAGCTTCATCGCGAGAATTATGTTTTGTTTTACATAATCTACATATGAAATGAACCATTAGTTTATGCAATGATAAATTACCTTTTTTTGATAAAGTTTGATCACATAAATTACATTTTACTCTAAAACTTGATGCTTTAAATAATTTTTTTACTTCTGAGTTAGTTCTTGCATACCTATGCGATTGCTTACAATTTATTACCTGTAGCACTGAATTATATTTTTTACCACAATTACAAATTTTATGTGCCTGATATAAATGATCATAAATCTTCTTAAATCGACAATGACATAAATTGCATAAATCAAGGTCGTCGTTTAAAGAATCAACATCTTCTGGCTGATCAGATTCTTCTTTGATTTCATCTATTGCACAATCTTGTTGCACTTCATCTTCATCATTACAAAATTGCATTTCATCTTTAATTTCTTCTGGCAATATATGCTCAGGATTTAGCTGAAAATTATGTTCAAGATCCAATTCTTCAAAAGTCGGATTAAATTCTAACATATCTTGCAAATCTTGCATTATCTCATCTTTAGTCTGACTTGGATTTACGGAGTCAAAATCCATCGCATTGATTGCGATACTAAATAATAAGATTAATCCTATTACAGATTGTTTAACCATACATATCCTTTGATATTAATATTTTTCAAATCTTATAATATTAAATAATTATAAAAACTTAAATATCAAAAAAACCCATGATTAAAAATAGAAGATCAAATAAATGCTTAACAAAGCTCGATTATTTAAAGAAATAGAAAAAATATCAGATGCAATTTTTTATGATTATTCAAAAGAATTAGAAATTGCTGAGCAAAATTGGCAAGCTATTTGCCAAGATGAAGAGTTTCCTGTTAAAGCTAAAAACTCACTTTTACCAATGATTCTGCCTACTTGGCAAGATGCTATAAATACAAAAACCAAAGTAGACCCAATTTCAGAATACACATTAGTTTCAGTAGATGGCTCACAAATCTACCCCGATAGACACCAAGGAACCTCCTGCTTTTTATTAAACATTGGGTCAGTGATATTGCATTACGGTAAAAATTCCAACGTTAAATTTGATTCTGTGCCATATTTGTTTTCTTCTATGGATGAAGAGAACAGTACAGACGTTGTTGATTGCAGAAGACAAGAATATGAATTTAAGGCTGGGCTTGAAATAATGAGCACGCTTGTTAAAGAATATGATAAGCCCTTACTATTTATTTTTGATGGCTCAATAATTTTTTGGCACCTAGAATCAAAATCACCGGCAGTAAGCTCAACCTATCTTGGTAAATATCTAGGTCTAATGCATCAGTTTTACAAAGAAAAATTATTAATGGCAGGTTATATAAGTCTGCCAAAAAGCAAAGAATTGGTTAATTTAATTCGAGTAAAATTATCAGAATCCGTAGAAAATTACGCGATAGATAATATTGTAGATACACAAGTTGCAGCATTTTATTTAAATGAAAACGAACATACAACTTTGTTTGAAAACCATTCTGGAATTGTCAGCGAATATCCTGAACATTTAAAGCCCTATTTTGTTTATTTTGATATTGGTGCAGAAATTGTGCGTATAGAAATACCTGCATGGATTGCGCAAGATAGTGCACAAGTTAAATTAGTATTGTCTATAATTTTAGACCAATGCATTAAAGGTTACGGTTTCCCAGTCGCTTTAGCAGAGGCGCATGAACAAGCTGTTGTTAAAGGCTTTGAGAGAGAACAATTTTATGAACTATTGCAGAAATTAAGTTATGGATATAAACAAAAAATTTCTACATCTTTAAAAAGTAATAAAAAACGCAGAATGGGAATTTGAATTGTTATTCAAATTCCCATTTAATTAATTTCTATTTCTTTTTACTAATAGATTGTTGAACTTTAGCAAAACCTGAAGCTAATTCAAATTCTAAGCTATCTGCTCTAGTATTTACTGCTTCAATTTTTCTTTTTAATCCCGCTATATTTTGATCCATTTCATCAAAGCTTTTGTCGAAACTTTGAATTGTTTTTGAAAGTTTTTCATCTAACTTATTTATTTGAGCAGTTATTTATGGTTTAGATAAATTTAATAATAAAGTAGTTTTCCAGGTTCAAAACAATAAAATAATTATTTTAATAGTTTTTGGAATTCTCTTATTTTTTTAATAAAATCTTTAAGCTGATCGTCTAATTTATCTACACGGTCGCTTAAATCAATTAATTCATCGTCAGTAAGTTTGTTTAACTCTATATATTGCTGCATATCTTTTTTAAATGCATTAAAGTCCTCTGTTGAAACCACCTCTACAGTATTATCATATGCATCTTTTACTGTTACTGGTTCTGCATAAATATATAAACTGAAAATTAATATCACTAATAATTTTTTCATAAGATCTCGCGATTACAAATTTTGGTAAGAAATCTCAGTAATAGCTTTAGCCCAGCCAAGTGGGGTGCCAATATCATGCCTTGTGCCTTGAATATTATAAGCAAGTACTCGTTCACCATTTTTGATTAAATAAGCAATTGCATCAGTCAATTGTATTTCGCCTTTAGGTGTTTTACTTATAGCTTCTAATGCTGGGAAAATTTTATTAGATAAAACATATCGACCAACAATTCCAAAATTAGATGGCGCTTCTAACGCATCTGGTTTTTCTACTAAATCTGAAACTTCAAATAAATTTTCATTAATTTTATTTTTAATATTTATAATACCGTATGAAGAAACGTTATGTAACGGTACTTCTTGCACAGCAATTACCGTAGCATTTTCTATCACTGCAATATCCATTAATTGATTTAATGCTGGATATTCAGAGACAATAATATCATCTGGTAACATGACTCCAAAATATTCTTCTTTAATATAATGTTGTGCCATTAAAACTGCGTGCCCGAGGCCTAATTGTTGTTGTTGATCTATATATGAAAAATCACATACATTAATAATATGTTCTAATTGATTTAGAATATCTTTTCTTTTGTTATCTCGCATAGAAATATCAAATTGTTCATTTGATTGAAAATATTTTGATATTGCTTCTTTTTCTTTATTTGTGATGATTAAAAAATTTTTTATTCCAGAAAATAATGCTTCTTCAACAATGTATTGAATTGCTGGTTTATTGCCTATGGGAATCATTTCTTTTGGTATTGATTTAGTTACAGGTAAAAAACGAGTTCCTAACCCAGCTGCCGGAATTATTACATTTTTAATATTATTCACTTAATCCTTATTATTTAACTCGCTTACAGCGATGATGAAATCCAAGTATAGTGTACAATACAAATTAATAGCAAAATTAAACAAATAATTCTATCTATATCTAAGTTTATGTTAAATATTTAACATAATGGTATTAATTAATAAAAAAATGAGCTAATAATTAATAACTCAAATTTTATAAGGATAATATGAAGATATGTTTATTAATATTTTTTCTTAACACTATTTCCTTCACATTTTGTAGCGAATTAAGTGAACCTCTAATAGGTCAATTTCAACAATTAAACGATGGAGAAATTGATATTAAAACAAATGATTCTAAAGATAAAATCGTAGTCTCATACGTAAATAAAAATGGAAAAAAAATAATTCTTTATGATAATTCATTTTTTGAAAAGGTGATCAAGTATATACAAAGCGAAGATTCAAATGTAATTTCTATAAAATCATTTAATTCGTGGACTAAACGAACTCGAATAGTTTCAATAAATTGTAAAAATTATCATACAAGAGAAGCTAGCTATGATCACGATGTTGAAATAAACATTAGCAAAAGTAATAGAATCGAAATTGCTGATCAAACGTAAATTATAAATTTTGCATAGCTTTATGAATCTCTTCAATAGCAAGAGCATATGAATCTGTATGTTTAAATTTAATCGGTTTACCAAATTTAACTGTAACAGACCCACGTTTGGTAAAAAAGACATTATCATAAGGCACAATATCATTTGTGCCTGTTATTTTAACAGGTACAATCCAAGCATCCATTTCTGTTGCAATTAAACCAGCCCCGCGACGCAAATCTTGTAATGTTCCAGCTTTGCTCATTCTGCCTTCTGGAAATAAAACTACAGAATAACCTGAATCTAGCATTTGCCCAATATTATCAAGCCCTTGTTTAATATTTTCTTCTTCACCACGTTGTATAGGAAATGAATTAAATGCAATTTCTATAAAATAGGATGGTATAGTATATTGATCATATAAAACATCACGTGCTGCGGCAAAAGAAATCTTATTTCTTATTTTTTGTGGCAAAGCAAAATCAAGAATTAAAGCATCTATATAACTGATATGGTTCGGCATAAAAATTGCCGGCAATTCTAGATTGTTTAAATTTTCTAGGCCTTCTATATTAATCTTTACAAAAAAGCGTGTGACTATATATGTAATTGCCTGTAAAAGCCATTTTAATGGTAATAATAATTTAGAACGTGTCCACATTCTTAATTTATTATTTTTTTTAACAGATTTTTTGTTTTGGATAATATCTTCAAGCTCTTCGATAGTAGTCTTAGGTGTAATATCTGTTTCGTCTATAATGCTTCCTAAATCTTCTTCTATCCAAGCGACCAACTCAACACGCCTCAAAGAATCTAATTGAAGGTCAGGCACTATTTTTGTGTTATTATTGATTTTACTAATTGGCACGGAAGTTATATGAGAAAGTATCTGCATTAATCTTGATTTCTTTTCATTTATAACTTGATTATTAGTTTCTTGATTACTTTCTATAAATCTACGAACTTCTTCTTTTTTAATTTTTCTTGTAGGCGTTCTAGGAAAATCCATGTCATGCCAAACGGTCCAGGCAGTAATGTGTTGATAAGTTGAAAGATTGTTATTTACTCGTAAAACAATTTCTTGAGGATCCGATGCCTTGCTTGCATCTAATAACATCACAGCATGAATTTCTAAACCCGATGGTCTTTCAAACCCTAACACGCATGAATCAGTTACTCCGGGAATTTTGTTAAGTTCATTTTCTATATCTTCAGGATAAACATTCTGGCCCCCTGGGCCTTTCATCATATATTTTTTTCTGCCTTTTATAAACAGATAACCTTGATCATCAAATTCTCCAAGATCACCCGTTTTAAACCAGCCGTCAGCCGTAAAAACTTCTTGCGTTTTTTCTGGATTTTTATAATAACCCATAAAAACATTGGGGCCTTTTACTAAGACTTCCTTATCATCTGCTAGTTTTACTTGCACACCTTTCATAGGTTTGCCCACAGAGCCAATCTTAATATCATTAGGGGAGTTCAAACATACGATTGGGGATGTTTCAGTGAGCCCATACCCTTGCAAAATATCTATTCCCATTGCTAACCATTTTATTTCTAATTCTGGATCAAGAGGCGAGCCTCCTGATGCAATAGTATCAAGTTTACCCAATGATTTTAATATTGGGTAAAATAAAATTCGTGAAATATATTTATTATTTATTTTTAAAGAAATTTTTCTAAGTTTATTTAAAAACTTAGTCTTATTTTTTATTTGTGTTTCAGCTTCTATCCGCCCCATCATTAATTGTAAAAATTCTGGGACGGCAACCATTTTAGTAATTTGATTTTCACAAATCAATTGTCTAATTACCGCATAAGAATGCGTGTAAATTATTTCCACTCCTTTACTATAAGGTAATAGAAAACCAATAGTTTGTTCATAAATATGGCTAAGAGGCAGTATTGAAAGAATTCGGTCATTTACGTTTACTTTTATTATTTGAGATATTGTTTGTAAGTTGGAATATAAATTGTGATGAGAAAGCATCACGCCTTTTGGATCACCTGTGGTTCCTGAGGTATACATTATTTGGACAAGGTCTTCTTGTAGAATTTCTGTAGCTTTAAAATCATTAATATTAAAATCTTGTATAAGGTCAATAAGATGTTCTATAAAGAATTGTTTAATTTCAGAAGTAAGGTCGTACCTAAAAAAAAGATGCTTGAAGATAATTTTTGCTTCAGTTTGATCTGCAATTTTTTGAATGACGTCTTGTGAAGTTTGAATATTTAGAGGAACTACTATTGCACCACGCAATAGACAACCCCAATAAATACAAATCCAATATGGTGAATTTGGTGCACAAACTAAAACTTTGTCCCCTTTATCTATTCCATTTGCTTTTAAAAAAAGTGAAACTTTTTTAGCCAGCTCATAGACTTCTTTATAAGACAAAGTTTTAGTTCGAAAACCCATTCGCATTTTCAGCGCTGATTTTTCAGAATTTTTTTGTGCGCAATTTTCTAATATTTTATTTAAAATCATTGATTAATTTAAGTTTATAAAAGTTATTAAGTTATAATATCTTAATATAGACTTAGACTAATCTAAAGAGTCAAGTAATTAATTAGTTGAGGTCAGATTACCAATTGCCAGATGAACGGAAACCGCCACGGCGTTCTCCACCATTGCTATTGCCGCCGCCTCTTGGTCCTGAAGAAGTTCTTGGACGAGCTTCTTGAGGGCGAGCTAAATCAACTCTGATAGTTCTACCATCTAATTCATTACCATTTAAATTTTTAGCTGCATCAGAAGCTTCTGATTCGCCTGACATTTCAACAAAAGCGAAGCCTTTTGAGCGTCCAATTTCATCTTTGATAATTTTTACAGATTCTACTGTACCGTATTGAGAAAATAAGTCTCTTAGTTTATCTTCTGTTGTTGAAAATGATAAATTTCCAACATATAGCTTATTGCTCATGCAATTTTCCTTTAGCTTTAACTGTTTCACTTAACATTTCACCATTGAAATGTTTATCAATAATAGTAACAAGAACTGCAGATTTTTTTATATGACTTATAAATATAAAACAACCCATAACAAAAACATTTCAATTTTGTAACTAATACTAATATCTTATTTAAATATATTATTTTTTAAAAATTCAGCAAGTATTTTCTATTGGGGGACTATCTTTTCTTCTTTTTCCTGTATTTATTAACTTAAATAGAATTAAATTAAGACTTGCTAGCTATATTTTCTGCAGTAATTAGGAAACTGGCCACTGCAAAAACGTATTCCCCATCATGGCTTATACTAATATCTTGGCTAATTATGTTATTATAGCCACTATAATTAAGCAATTTAACAGCAGGTTTGCCATTTTCTTGTTTTATTACCTCAATTAGCTCCCAAGATCCTGGTTTCAGTTCTAGAGCCTTTAAAACGGCTTCTTTAGCTGCAAAAACACCTATTAGCTTTTCTAATGAGCTAGAATATGCTAGTTCGTGCTTAGTAAAAATCTTATTTAATACAGATTCCTGCTGGGTTAATTCTATAAATCTATCTTTATGGATAATATCACAGCCTATTTTGATCTTTATATTCATTATTAATCTTGTGCTTTATAAGCAATTTTTCTCATAATCATAGTAATAAACTTAGATTATAGGATGAAACATGGAAAACAACAATCAAGATACCAGATTTTGGAACCTGTCACTAGATGAATTATATAAAGAGCTTGCCTCTTCAAAAAATGGTTTAAGTTCAATTGAAGCAGATTCTCGATTAAAAAAATTTGGATACAATGAAATAACAAAAGAAAAAAGAGAAAGCGCAATAAGTATATTTATTCGCCAATTTAAAAACCCATTATTATGGATATTAATTTTTTGTACTATTCTTTCATATTTCACTGGTGACCACCTAGAGGCAATCTTAATTCTATCAATGATCGTATTATATTCATTATTAGGATTTTTTCAGGAATATAAAACAGCAAAAACTTTTGAGCTTTTAAAACAATATACGAAATCTAAAAACAAAGTAATAAGAGACAATAAAACAATAGAAATAGATTCAGAACAAATAATTCCAGGAGATATAGTCTACTTAACCCTAGGTGATATGGTGCCTGCAGATATAAGAATAATTCAACTTAAAGATCTTACAGTTGATGAATCATCTTTAACTGGCGAATCAATGCCTGTCGAAAAAAAAATTATTCTTGAAAATAATAACATATCTGAACCTAATGAGGCATCACATATGCTATTAATGGGAACATCAATACTTTCAGGTGAATGTTATGGGGTTGTGACAATCACAGGAGATCAAACATATTTTGGCAAAATCGCACAAATTTTACAAAAAAAAGAAACTATAACTGACTTCGAGAAAAATGTTACTAAATTTAGCAAATTAATGATTAAGATAATATTAATAATGACATTCTTTGTTTTTCTCGTTAACACAATACAACACAAGAATTTTTTAGAATCTGTCCTATTTGCTTTAGCATTAGCAGTTGGAATTACACCTGAATTATTACCAATAATTTTGACAATCACTTTAGCACGCGGCGCCAGAAAAATGGCTGCAAAAAAAGTAATTGTAAAACAACTTTCGAGCATAGAAAATTTGGGAAACATGGATACACTCTGCAGTGACAAAACAGGTACTCTTACTGAAGGTGTTTTCTCTTTAGATAAATTTATTGATATTAACGACAATGAAAACACAGATTTATTAGTGCAATCATTACTTTGCAGCCAAAGCATTTTTAAAACAGAAAAAACTTTTTTTAATAACCCGATGGATAAGTGTTTATGGGAAAAAGCTAAAGAAAAAAATTTAATTACGGAACTAGATAAATATCAAGTGATCGATTTATCTGAATTTAATTTTAAAAAACGACGTATCAATTGTATTATTGAAAAAAATAGTGAAAAGACTTTTCTAACTAAAGGCTCACCGGATAATATTTTACCACTTTGTAAGTTAACACAAGAAGAAACTACTAAAGTTAAAGAACAGATTGATAATTATGAAAAAGATGGATACAGAGTTATTGTTCTTGCAGGTAAAAAAACAGATGCAACTACAATAACAGATGATTTAGAACGCGATTTAAATTTCTTAGGCTATTTAATCTTTATTGATCCTCCAAAAGAGGGTGTAAAAGAATCTTTAGAAAAATTAAATAAATTAAAAGTTAATATAAAAATTATTACTGGCGATAGCCCTTTAATCACAAAAAAAGTTTGTACTGATTTAAATATTAAAATTATAGAAGATAGAATAATAACAGGTAATGAAGTTGATGAAATTTCTGATGAAAAAGCTTTTGAAATTTTCTCTAAGTATAATGTGTTTGCAAGAATTAATCCTGAGCAAAAATATAGAATTGTTAAAGTGCTAAATTCTAATGAACATATTGTAGGTTATCTAGGAGATGGTGTAAATGACACGCCTGCTCTTAAAATTTCTGATGTTGGGATATCCGTGAGTTCTGCTGTAGAAATAGCCAAAGACGCTGCACAGGTAGTTTTGTTAGAAAAAAGCTTAAATGTATTAACCGACGGCATTATTGAAGGTAGAAAAGCTTTTGGAAATTGTACAAAATATATTTTAAATTCAATAAGTTCCAATCTAGGTAACATGATAACAATAGAAATTTTTTCTTTTTTCTTGCCATTTATACCGCAATTACCATCACAAATATTATTAGCTAATTTAATAAGTGATGTTGCGCTTACTGGCATGGCCACTGATAATGTTGATAAAGAATTATTAGTTAAACCCAGAAAATGGGATTTTAAATTAATTATTCGTTTTATGATTATTTTTGGAGCAATTAGTTCAATTTTTGATGTTATTTTATTACTTTTATTAATGAATGTTTACCATGTTGATGTCATAAATTTTAGATCAATATTATTTATGTTTTCATTAATTGCAGAATTATTGATCACTTTTATAATACGTACAACACATCCCTTTTATAAAAGTAAACCAGGTAAAAGTTTAATTATTACATCGATGATAATGTTGGCTTTTACAATAATTTTACCTTATATCACAGTTGTCTCTAAACTTTTCCAATTAACCCCTATACCTTTTAATATAATTTTACCAATGCTCGTCTTACTTGGTTTTTATTGTATGACTGTAGAATTTAGTAAAAAATATTTTTTCAAAACATTTTAATTTGAGGACCCTATGAAAATTTTTCTTGTTTTATTATTTCACTTGTTAATAAATGCGCAACCAAATAGATTAGAGGACTTTGAATACAAAACAAGACAATTTATAGTAATAAATACTGACGACACACATTATTTAACTATAAGTTTAAATCCTGTATATCTAACAGATCAAATAAATTATAATAAAATAACCATTTCAAGTTATGTATATAAAAATGACTTTCTTTTAATAAAACCACATGAGATGGCAGTAATAAATCTAGGCACATATTCTATTAAAACAATCAACAATAAATCTATATACAATTTTGAAGAAGCTACAATGTTTGAAGTATCTGCATCATTAGGCAAATCTGAGCATGGTGGTTTAATTGGATATGAAAATATTCAATCTTCACCGTTTATAGAAATTGAAGATGATATTATTTATAAAACTTCTATTAAATATACAAAAAATGAAAAGAATGAAAAAATTGGATTTGTTAAATTAGAAAAATTTTTAAGATCTAAATAATTTAAAATTAGTCATATTATTGTATGATAATAATAAAACCCGAAGAACTAAAGAAATAACAAATGAAAAAATCATTACTTATAGTCATATTCTATGCTTTTATAGTTAAAGCATCAGAAGACATACAAAGTCCAGCGGTTAATAATATGACTAATTATACTATTAACATTTATTACATACCCGGAAAGTCTAGATATTTGGTCGCTGTTCCCGGCAAAACTTTAAAACCTGAAGAGCAAAACTTTATTCTTGCAAGGTCAAACAATGAATTTGGAAAATTTATAATGTTCTATGCAGAATTAATTATAAAGAAAGATGATGCTATGCATCATATTACCTCTAAACTTATGAATATAGAAAACGATAAAATTTATAACATTATTTCTACGCAAGATAATGGTATAGAAATTGTTGAAGCTAATTAAAAGTTTATATAAAAATTCAAGCCGATAGTAGATGTCTGCAATGATCGCTTTCCTTCAAATGGCAACTTATAAAACAAAGAGAAATTAGTATTATAACATTCTTGGTCAAATTCAGCTCCAAAGATGAACAGAAATTGATGCAATGTGCTATCTCTACGAGCATCAGAAGTATTAGCTATTTCATTAGAGTATTGATTATCAAATAACCAAAGTCTATCTTTAGTCTTTCTATAATATTGATACGCTACTCGTAAATTAAAAATGTCATTAAATTTATGTGCTTCTAAATAAAGATTGTATCGAGAAACAAAACCAGGTTCTACAATTGCACGTGTCTTTGCCAATAAAAGAAGATCTGTTTGGGTTCTGTCAGTTTTAACACGTACGCATCTTGCTGCACTAAACAATTGTAAAAACTCAACGTCAATGCCACCCTTTATACAATTCCACCATAATAAATCTATGCCACCACCAAAATACAATCCCCAAAATTGGTAACCAAAAGGAATTTCAAATAGCTTATCTTCATCAAGCTTTAAACCCGTTGGAAAATTAACACCAAGTCTACCGTTTAAATGTACCTCTTTTAAAATAGGTTTTTCTTGAATGAAATTTCTATCCCATTCAATTGTACCCATTAAATCACCAAATCCGGTTCTTTTCCATGGACCTAAATAAATGCCACTTAAGTCTTGAACATTTTTTCTAAATTCATTAGTTAAATCATCTTTTGTTAGATCATCTAAAAAGGATAAATTTTGCGTTTCATCTTTAAAACTTATTCTATTTAAAGACATTGAATAAACAGGAATAAATAAACTTATAAACACATCGTGCGGCAAATTATATCTTAAATAAGATGAAGCTCCCCAAGCTTTAAGATCTCCGCATGGCACAACACGGCCACGAGTTCCAACATCATTTACTAAATTTAGTGCTGTCGCTAATTCCCCTATTTTACTATCTTTTTTAAAACCACGTAACATGGCTAAGCCATCAATATCATCATTCCATAATTGCAGTACATTTTTTCTATCACCATCGTTATTCCTTGCATAGATGTCTAATGCATGCTCAAATAAAAAGGCATATAAGAATGGTTTGTCATCATATCTATATGGTTTAAAGTTCACATCATATCTTTTGTAAAGATTTAAATCGAAATTAGCATTTGCGCTAAAAAATAAATTAATACAAATTAAAGAGAATATTTTTAATTTTGTGTTCAACATTTGCTGCAAGCCTTTAACTATTAATAATTAGTCCAAAATCGCCATTAACTATCAAATTACCAGTTGTACTGTTTAGTAACATACCATAAAATTGATTAAATTTATTTACATCTAAATTATAATTAAAAGAATCTTTTGTTATTGCTCTGCTTCCAGTCACCAAACCAGGTGTAGATTTTAATGCTAAGCTGATATTTAGATCTCTTGAATTACTATTTAACAATGTTGCACCAATAGGCAAAATGTCATTTCTAAAACTTTCAAAATCATATAAACTATCAAGCTGATTTTTTACAAACATATCATTTACAGGTTTTATTTTATTATTAGATAAATCAACAAATAATCTATTTATTTTTGCTTGATAAAAACCTATATACCCACTTAAAACATAAAGCTGTCCAACATTATTAACAGGCATTAACAGAAGTTTTAAAATTGGACCAACGCTACCAGGCACATTAATTTCTGTTAATTTTTGTGCACCTGAAATTCTGAATAAACCTATTGAAGTACCAAGTAATACTAATTTATTTGATACAATAAAATCACTAAACGTTACGTGTGGGTTAAATATCTGATTGTCTATGTTGGTTAGTGTGACAGTATTTAATTTATTGTTATTTATAGTTTCAGAAGTTAACTCAATTCTATCAAATGTCTTATCTGTAAGCACATATAAATAGTTGTCTTTAGAAGAAATTTTCTTTACAAGCTGATAGTTACCAATTGCCTTGAATGCATTGTTAAACTTAATTGCAAGACCATTTGTTCCGCCAACTACTAACCAATTATTGTTATTGTTTTTAACCATAGTTGCAGCAATTATATTACCAACTTCTTTTATAGCTTTATCTTCAAAAACTTTTATATCTTGCATGTCTGTTGAATTAATTAAAGCAATTTTCTGAAAACCAGTAGCTACAAAAATCTCTTCTTGCGGAAACTCAAAGAAACCTTGAATGCCACCGCTTGTTACAAATAATGAATTAATTCTTTTTTGTATTGTATTTTTATCATCTGTTTGCCAGTCAGTACGGTTTAAAATATTAATTTTATCAGAGGAGCTAGTTAAATACCAAAACTGACCGGTATATACATCATAAGTTCCGCCATACACTTTTTTATCTATTGCAAAACTTTGCCAATTTGTCCAAGCAGCAATTCTACCTAACTCGTCAAAAATTGGTTGTGAATAAAGTACACCACTTTCCGATGTTACATATACAGCATCACCAATTACAAACATATCTGTTATTTGTTTACCACTTTGAATTGGTACTGGTCCATTACCAATTTTTGCAGTTACATTATTTACTGTTAATAAATCATTAGGATTTAATGCTGGTTTTGTAAAAGCGCGTGAAATAAAAAAATTATCATCATAATATATGTGTGGCTCTTGATCAAACTTTGCTAAAGTTCCCTGATATTTATCTAAAGCTAGGCTTACTTTTTCCCGTCTTTTATCTACCAAAGGCAAAGCATATAATTGTTTATTTTCATCTAAAACTATTAAATAACTTAACCATGTACTTGTATGCATTGTTTTAACTTTTAATATAGAAACATCTGTATTTGCTTGTCCGGTTGCAATAATTTGATCATTTCCTGATATTGCTAAATTAGTAACAATAGGATCAAAATATAGCTTATATATTTTATTTTTTTCTTTTACGCCAGCCGAATTAGTTTCTTCTTTTGTAGTTACTACAACACGACAAGCCACAACAGCCCTTGCGCCACTATTTGCTTTTGGATTAGATCTAACTTGTAAAGCGATGTACAACCTAGCTAAAGTTTCGTCCCAATGCATGTCTACAATATCTGAAATAATTTTTGCAGGATTATTAATTTTAATCGAATTTATCGATCCAGAAAATGGGGCCGCTTTATTTTCTTTAGTTTTTTTATCTTTAGGATCTGCATTAGCAACTACAAGATTACGAGTTGTCTCACTTTTTACTTCTTCTTTTTTATCTTTATTAATAGTTTTAATTTCTGTGGTTTTATCTTCAACCGCAGCAAATGCTATTCCACTGCCTTGTGCTCCAAATTCCTGGCCTTTATTATTTTTAACCGCGGCAAAAATTGCACTTCCTGGCAATGAACCATTGTCAGCAGTAGCCAATTGAATAATTTTGTAACTTACTTGATCATTTGCATCATTTAATTTTGGAGTAGATAATAATGAATTTTTTTCATTATATAAATAAATTATATTATCTTCGCCTGATTTTACTGTTACTGGGTATTTAGAAATTAATGCAAGCAGCGAAATCTTAGCACCATTTAAGGGATTAATTTGATCTGCTTTTGAATTTAGAGTTATTTTTGCAGGTGCTGTTGATAAAATTGTGTCTCCATTACGATAACCTGCTGCAATGGCGTATTCATTTCCTTCTTTTGCTTCACTTGCACCTATAAAAAATCCAAAAATCTTAGGGTCATGTTTATCTATATAAACAGCATGTGTCCCTATTGTAAAATCTAGTGGCTCACCTATTTTAAAAGTCTTTGCTTCAATTTTTTCATCTTTTTGCACCTGATTTGCATCTGCAGCGTTTAATAAATTAATACCAATTAATGTTAATAATATATATTTTGTAATTCGTTGTAGCATAATATCCTTTTAAATTTCATTTTTATAAATTTTAGCTGAAATCAGAATCATTGGCTATTTAAATAAGTATATTTATTAAAATTATTTAAATTTAAAGCTTCAAAAATATAAATTATATGTTATTACTTAGATAAATAAACACTTATTAAATTTCAAAATATTTTATATTAAGCAATAACAATGAACACAAAAATTTATTCCGCAACAACAATTGGCGTAAATGCATATCAAGTAGAAGTAGAAGTCGACTTATCTTTTGGTCTTATCAATTTCTTTATTGTAGGCCTTCCAGACACCGCAATAAAAGAAAGTAAATTTCGTATATTAACCGCACTTAAAAATTGTGGCATTACCCTTCCAGAAAAAAAGATTGTGGTAAATTTGGCGCCCGCAGATTTAAAAAAAGAAGGTACATTATTTGACCTACCAGTTGCAATTGGGATATTGCAAACTTCTAATCATCTTAAAATTGATTCAAATTTTTTAAATGACACATTAATTATTGGCGAATTATCTTTAAATGGTGAAATCAAATCTATTAAAGGTGCATTAGCAATTGCATATGATGCTAAGAAATTTAATAAAAAAAGAATAATATTGCCCAAACAAAACGCAAAAGAAGCAGCATTAATTGAAGATATAGAAATAATTGGTGTAGAAAATTTAACAGAACTTATTGCATACTTAAAAAAAGAAATTAATATAACGCCAACAGTACAATCTATAGAAGAACTAAAAACTACTACTCATGAATTAGTTGATTTCTCCCAAGTTAAGGGACAAGAACAGGCAAAACGTGCATTGCAAATAAGCGCCGCTGGAAGCCATAATATATTATTTATTGGTTCGCCAGGATCTGGTAAAACCATGCTTGCAAAACGCCTGCCAACAATTATGCCAAAAATGTCATTCGATGAAATTATACAAACTAGTAAAATTTATTCTATATCTGGAAAACTTTTAAATAAATCCTTAATTTTTGAACGACCATTCAGAAGCCCGCATCATACAATTTCACAAGCTGGTTTAATTGGCGGTGGTTCTTATCCACAACCAGGCGAAGTTAGTTTAGCACACCATGGTATATTATTTTTAGATGAATTAACTGAATTTAAACGCGCAACTTTAGAAGTATTGCGACAACCATTAGAAAACAAGAATGTTTGTATTGCGCGCGCTCAACAATCGCTTGAATTCCCTGCTGATTTTTTATTAATTGCAGCATTAAATCCATGCCCTTGTGGATATTATGGAGATAAAAAGAAAGCTTGTATTTGCCATTCTACACTAATAGCCAAATATTTAGAAAAACTTTCCGGGCCTTTATTAGATAGAATAGATATCCAAATTCATATTCAATCTATTGATTACGATACAATTCATGATAAAAAATCACAAAATGTAAGTTCCGCAGATTTATATTCTGCAATCTCACGTGCTGTTGAAACACAAAAAAATAGATTTAATGGAGCTAAATTTAATAGCTCAATGAATACTGATGAAATAGATAAATATTGCCAATTAACTGAGAATGCACAAACTATAATTAAACGTGCTTTTGAAAAATTAAATTTAAGCATGCGTGGTTATCATAAAATTCTTAAAGTGGCACGTACTATCGCTGATTTATCTGGATCTGAAAATATTGATACTGCACATATTCAAGAAGCTATTATGTATAGATCACTTGATAAGAATTTAGAAAAGCAATGATATTGGCTCACGGTATTGATGCAGTAGATATATCCAGATTTAGATATTGGCACAAATATTCTAACATACAATTATTGCATGTTTTCTCCCTAGAAGAGATAGATTATTGCCTGCAAAACCAGTATAAAAGCGCAGAACGCTTTGCGGCCAGATTTGCAGCAAAAGAAGCTTTTTATAAAGCCGCTTGCTCATTTGGGCTTAAAAATATTAGTTTTTTAGCTTTTTGCAAAATGGTCTATGTAGAAAAAAAAGAAGATAATACCCCTTTAATTAAAATAAATATTTACTACACAGAAATAAGCGATATGCTTCATTCAATGGAGATAACCCTGTCTATAACCCATAGCAAAACCCTTGCCATAGCTTCGATAATTATTTATAAATAAAAGATTAACAGGGATTATGCTTGACAATAAAGCAAAAATGACTAATCTGAATATTGAACTTTGATTTATTGATATTACAAATTGATCGCGGGGTGGAGCAGCCTGGTAGCTCGTTGGGCTCATAACCCAAAGGTCGTTGGTTCAAATCCAACCCCCGCAACCAAATTTCAGCTAAAGTCTACTGTTGGCGCCGCCAACCTCTTAATAATCTTATAAACTTCACTTAAAGCACATTTCAACAAACAAATAATCATTCAAGACTTTATCAAAATTACCATATTGGCTATATTGTGGATGATCATTTTGATTTAATTTTGCCAATAACTTTATTGTAGTTTGCCCTAAAACCAAACAATTATGCTTAATATTGAAGAGCATTGTTGCACCTTCTAAACACTTACCCACTTTAGGTACAAATTTAATTTGCTCAGTTTCTAAATCAACTTGTAACTTCAAAAACCAACTTATAGGGAAATATTTCGAAAGCTCCAGTTCCTTAAAACATTTTGGACAATTTGCTTCAGGTTTATATAAACAAATTCTAACAACATAATCATTTTCAGTTAATTTTTTTTTCAATTTTGATTGATAAGCTGCATCAAGATCTGCCACTTTGCTTACAGAAGATGGTATAATAGCCATGTTACATTGAATATCTATCGATGGACATTCAGATGCGTGCAAGATAGATGGTATTAAAATAATTAAATAATAAAACTTTATATATTTAGTCAACATCCCAGTCTCTATTTTTAACTAACTACTTATTTAAGATTTTTTTATATAATTTATAACTTCTTTTAATTTTATTTTACACAAGTTTGTTGTGTCTTGAGTTAAACACATAATCATTATTATATTTATTATTTCTTTAATATTTTCATCGATATCATTATATAATTTTGTAGCACTGTTTTTTGCTTCGAAAAACTTATTTTCTAAATCTTTTATTTCCTTCTTTTGTTTTTTATATGCCTCTTGAGATATTTGTTTTTCTACATATCTTTTTTCTTGCAAAATCTCTAACGCTTGAATTTGATATAACATATATTCTTCTAAAATCTTTTTCTCAAAATTTGATAAGCTATTTTTTTTTAAAGCCTCGATAACATGCTCACTTATAGACGAGTGCTCTGCTGGATAACAAAAAATTGTTAGATTTAAAATAAATATTAGTTTTAAGGTATATTTCATTTTATTACCCCTTTTTAATAAAATTAAAATTATATATAATCATGATAAATAATTTGGTTAGTATAAAAGAAGATTAATATAAAAAACATGAACATTTTTAAAGCCGCTCGCTTTTCAATTTTATTTGGCGATCCCAAAACCAGCCCCTTTACAGGAAGCGAATTTCATTCTTTAATAGAAGACAATAAAGTCATATTACAACACAAGATAGACGCAAAAACTCCATTTATACAAGAAAGCTTGGATATTAATAATCTTTTATTTCTAAGGCAAGTTCACGGGATTGATGGTGCAATAATAAATCCCAATAATAAACTAGAATCTCTTTTGCAAGATGGTGATTATATAATTACAAATACAACAAATCTTGGCATAGGCGTATTAACAGCAGATTGCTTACCTATTGTTTTTTATGACCACAGCAATAATATTGCTGCTATAGCACATGCAGGATGGCCAGGTTCATTCGCTGGGATATCTACAAAAGTGATTTGCGAAATGCAAACCAAATTTAATAGCCATATTAATGACATACTAATATTTTTTGGACCATCTGCTAAAGTATGTTGCTATGAAGTACAAAAAGATTTTATAACTAAATTAGACACCAAAATTAAAGAACAGACTATAATAGAGCATGATGCAAAAACATTCTTTAACTTACCCTTATATAATGTTTTAATGTTAGAAAAAATCGGGATCAATAAAAGAAATATAAACTTTGATTATAATTTTTGCACAATCTGCAGCTTACAATACTGTTCTTACAGGCGAGATAAAGAACTTGCAGGTCGCCAAATGACTATAATTAGTTTACACTAAACCAATAAATCATTTACTTTAAATAATAAGAATTTTAAACTAAGAAAAATTAGTTTTGAAAACGCGTTCGAGGAACAACAATGATAACACCCTTTTTGACAAAGATCTTTGGTACAGCAAATGATCGCAAAATAAAACAACTGCTACCAATAGTACAAGCGATTAATTCATTTGAACCAGCAATAAGTGCTTTAACAGATGAACAACTTTCGCATAAAACAGTGGAATTTCGTGAACAATTAAGTAAAGGGCGTCATTTAGATGCTATTTTACCTGAAGCTTTTGCCGTTGTTCGTGAAACTGCAAAAAGAAAATTAGGACAAAGACATTTTGATGTTCAATTAATGGGTGGCATAGTATTACACCAAGGCAATATTTCTGAAATGAAAACAGGGGAAGGTAAAACACTTACTTCAACCCTTGCATTATATTTAAATGCATTGCCTGCTAAAGGCGCACATTTAGTAACAGTTAACGATTATTTAGCTCGTCGTGATGCTGAATGGATGAGCCCAATTTTTAATCATCTTGGATTAACAGTTGGAGTCATTCAAAATAATATGGAAGATAGTGAACGTAAAAAAGCATATCAAGCTGATATTTTATATGCGACTAATAACGAACTAGGTTTCGATTATTTGCGCGACAATATGAAATTTAGATTAGAAGACTACGTGCAACGCGATTTAAATTTTGCAATTGTCGATGAAGTTGACTCAATCTTAATCGATGAGGCAAGAACGCCTTTAATTATTTCAGGCGCATCTGATGAAAGCAGTAAACTATATATAGATACTGATCGTGTAATGCGCAAATTGAAAAAAGATGTAGATTATGAAGTAGATGAAAAAGCGCGTTCTGTAATATTAACAGAAGTAGGAAATGACAAAGTTGAAGCAGAATTAGGCGTACAAAATCTTTATGCTATAGAAAATCTGCAAACTTTGCATCATGTTAACCAAGCATTAAAAGCGCACGCTATTTTTAAACGTGACGTTGATTATATGGTGCGCGATGATCAAGTTTTAATTGTTGATGAATTCACAGGTAGAGTTTTATCAGGCCGAAGATATAGTGATGGGCTGCACCAAGCAATTGAAGCTAAAGAAGGCGTAAAAATTGAACGCGAAACCCAAACACTTGCTGCAATAACTTTACAGAATTATTTTAGAATTTATAAAAAACTTGCTGGTATGACAGGTACCGCAATGACAGAAGCTGAAGAATTCCATAAAATTTATAAATTAGATGTTGTTTCTATTCCAACCAATAGACAAATGGTTAGATTAGACAAACCAGATCTTATCTTTTTAGGTAGATCAGGAAAATATAAAGCAATTTTAGCTGACGTAAAAGAACGTTTTGAAAAAAACCAACCTGTTTTAATTGGAACAATTTCAGTTGAATCTTCAGAACTTTTAAGTGATCTTTTAACTGCAAATGGATTTCCACATTCAGTTTTAAATGCTAAGTACCATGAAAAAGAAGCGGAAATTGTAGCTTCTGCCGGCGAACCTGGTCGTATTACAATTGCTACCAACATGGCGGGACGTGGTACAGATATAAAATTAACAGAAGAATCTAAAAAAGCTGGTGGTTTATATATTTTGGGTACAGAACGTCATGAAAGCAGACGTATTGATAACCAATTACGTGGACGTGCTGGTCGTCAAGGGGATCCTGGAGAATCTAGATTTTATATTTCTTTAGATGATGAACTTATAAGAATATTTGCAGGCGATTCATTAAAGAAAAACATGCAAAGATGGGGAATGAAAGAAGATGAAACAATCGAATCTAAATTTGTTTCACGTACCATCGAACATGCACAAGAAAAAGTTGAAAAACATAATTTTGAAATAAGAAAACATCTTATTGAATATGATGATGTACTAAATCAACATCGCATAGTAATTTATAGTTATCGCAAAGATATTTTAGAAAATGAAGCGAATATTGCAGCACTGCTTACTGATTTTATATCAGATACAGTTGCTGATATTGTAGCGCAATTTTCTCCTAAAGAAAGAATTACATCTCAACAAGCTGATATGGTTATTGATTTATTAAGTAAAATGACTTCTATTTCAAAAGAAGAATTCGAACTTGCTAAACCTAATAAACAAAATAGTGACCTTTTAGAAAAAGATTTAATTAATTTCTTACTTAAAAAACATACAGCATATCGTGCACAAGAAAAAAGCTCAATGTTACAACATGCAGAAAAGTGGTTAATGCTAGAAAGCATTGATAAGGCATGGAAGCAACATATGCTTAATATTGATCATCTTAAAGAAGGTATAAACTTCAGAAGCTGGGGACAAAAAAACCCTCTTATTGAATATAAAAAAGAAGCATACATTATGTTTCAGGATATGCTTAGAAATATTCGTTTTGATGTTATTCATCATATTTTTAGATTAAATCTTGAAAACTTTAATGAACATGAACTTGAACACAAACGCCAACAAGAACTTGATCAATTAAAAATGATTTCTTCTGAATCTGATGAAACTGAGAACAGAACTGTTCAACGAGAAGAAGATAAAATTGGCAGAAATGATGTTTGCCCTTGTGGTTCAGGCAAAAAATATAAAAAATGCCACGGTGTATAAATATTAATAAAGGGATAAATGAAAGTTAAATTTTTTCTTTTATTAACTATAACTTTTTCTTATCATAATTTTATGGCTTGCGCAGACATGAATCCTGCGCAAGCTTCTTACTCTTATTTTATTAATAAAGAAGGTTTTTTTGAATTTGCTCCTGGCAAACCACTTGCAAATAATCAAAAAATTACGCATCCAATAATTATGGTCTCTAATTACATAAATAACGCTATTGAATTAATCTTACCTAGTGAAGATGATAAAATACTTCAACCTAAATTCAATGGTCTTGGAAAATTTCTTACTTTTTTAGATGAAGCCACTATCTTAAAAGTCTTAAAATCATATAAAGAATATCTAGAATCACAATACATTGGTGATAACAAAGTTATATATGAAAAAATGGGCTTAATAAAAATTTGGGGAACAATTACTCCGGTAGTTATTGATATTGATTCAGCTATAAAATCACTAATTGCAAATTTGGCATTTTTCAAAAAAGTAGAACATTATATAAATAGTAATTGTAGCAATAGAAAACATTTTATTTCTCAAAATTATTCAGTAATCATGGAAGAATATAAAAGCCTTACTCAGCAATTAACAAAAAATATAGCTAATCTTAAAAAAATCTTAAAAGCATTAATGGATGAACGTGAAAGAATTAAATTAGCACTTAAAATAGAAGAACCAAAACAAACTTGGGGAGAATTTTTCTCTTCTAACACTCCTGATAGTTGCAAATTACAATAATTTTTTTAAACTCTTGCAATATCTTATAACAAACAATTTATATTAATTTATAATAATTTTAAATTTAATAGGAAAAAATATGTTTGGAAGAATGTTTGACAAGCTAAGTACTTTCGCAGATCACCACCAAGCAATTATAGCAGCAATTGTAACCTTAAGCGTTATATGCATTTCTTGGGGTGTAGAAAAAATTATGGAACGCCATATCTTCCATAAACATCCATTACGTGGTTATTTAATAGCTGTTTTTGGTGGCTGTATAGTATTGTATCTTGTACAACATTTTTTATTACATGCCGTATAAATTTTTTTTAATTTGCTTAGTTCTAAATGTTTATTGCAATAACATACAAGAATTTATGATTGATGAAGCCAAAAAAACTGATGTACAAGAACTAATAATTTTATTACAAGAACTTGGTTACAATTTTACAGAACAAGAAATCCAAGAAAAAATAACAACTTATGCTACAACTAAACATAACAAATTATTCACTAACAGATTAAATGGCAAAATTTGTGGTTTTTTAGCATTTGATTTTTCAGACAGTTTTATTAAGGGCCCAAGCGGTAAAATAGATACTTTAATTGTAAAGCAAGAATATCGTAGCTTGGGTATTGGAAAACAATTAGTATCTCATGCTGAAAATTATGCCAAACAATTGGGTTGCACATTAATAAGCGTAACTAGCTCTAACCCAAGAATAGGGGCACATAAATTTTATGAAAAACTTGATTATGTTCTAGATTCAAAAATTTTTATTAAATATCTAAAGTTACACTAAACTCTATATTCTTATCTTTTGCACTAAAAACTGAAATCAAAAAACTTCTTCTTAAATCTTCTCTTTCAACAAAAATTATTCTGCTTACAATCTCTGAAGGCAAAATTGATACATTATCCCAACATTGCACCATATCTTGTTTTACAATACTTTTTGATATTTTTTCATTAGATTTTTGCATTTCCATTCCACAATATGCAGTTGGAATAAGCGCAGGCCAAAAGAAGAAATAAGAAAGCGCGCCTGCTGCTGTAGCAATTTCACCAGTTCGCCAATGGCAACTTTTTGCAACTCTCTCGGGAGATACAAGTCTAAGACCAATATTAGTCGGACTTAAATGCAATACCTCAGTAGAAAAGTTGTTAATAGTAATTTGTATTGGCTGGTAACCGCATTTTACAACATTAACATTAAAAATTTCTTCACACTCTTCTGGTGAGAATTTTTTTACTGCTATTAATACATTCTTTTTTTCTTGACTAAAGTCGGTTTGATATTTATTTATATGATCTAACTTACTAAAGTTCTTTTCCATTTTTATAATTTGTTCTGAGCAACCTGAAAGTATAATAAGTGAAAAGAATAATAATATTTTGTTTTTCATGTTTAATTTCTAAGTGTAAGATATTTGATTTTTTATTACCTAGTAATTATATTAATAACATAAAGAAATGTGTCAATTATAAATTGGATGTATCATGAATAAAATACTATTAATTTTACTTTGCTACTCAGTTAATTGTTACTCTAATATTTTTGATTCCTGGACAGAATTTAACAAACAAAATAGAGAAGCTGTATATAATCTTTTTACAGGCAATGTAAAAAATGCATCTAAGCCAAAAGATACTGATTTTGAATCTACCACAATTAAATTCAAAGATATTATAGGTGGTGTACCTGAAGAAATTACAGATTTAAAAGCATTCTTACAAGATGATGAAGCTTTTAAAGATGCAGGTGCTAAAAAACCAAAAGGTATTTTATTAGTAGGCCCTCCAGGTTGTGGTAAAACTTTAATTGCAAAGTCCATTGCCGGCGAACTAGATGCAGTATTAATTGATACATCAGCTAGTAAATTTATGGAATTATATGTTGGCAGCGGACCATTAAAAATTAGAGAAATATTTAAGCAGGCAGAAAATGCTACATTAAAAGGCAAAAAGGCAATTATATTTATTGATGAACTTGATGCACTTGGCAAAAGAACCTCAGGAGCTTTTGAACATGCAGAAAGAAATAATACAATAACAGAGCTACTCGTTCAAATGGATGGCTTTGAAAAGAACGACAACATTACAATAATAGCTGCAACAAATAGAGTTGATTCATTAGACGAAGCATTATTACGTGCAGGCAGATTTGATAATATAATAACTATCCCATTGCCTGATATGCAAAAAAGAGAAGCAATGTTGCAACATTACCTTTTTAAAAATAATCGCAAAGTTGATCCCAAAATAAATGTTAAATATTACGCACAAAATAGTGAAGGCTTTAATTGTGCAGATATTAATGACTTAGTAAACAAAGCTGCAACCCGTGCTGGCCGTAATAAAAGAAAAGAGATTTTGCAAGAAGATATAGAAAGTTCTTTTGCTGAACTTAAGAAATTAAGAAGAAATTATAAATAATTAAAACAGTGCACTAAAGTTTAAGAATATTGATACAGCCCTAGTGTCAAACTGTTCTGTTTTAGAAATAGATAAACCACAGCCGATAAGACCGGGTAATGCAATGCCCGGTAGTTGTTTAAATAAACGCATATAAGTAAAATAACCACTTTGACGTATAAAAGTATCTGCATTAATTTTTTCTGTAGCTAAAACTACAGCTTGATTGGTAAAGAAGGTTGGGTTATAACCCATTTCAAAAACGTTTAATTTTTCTCTACACTGCAATGTTAATAATATATCAGTTATATTGCCCGGTTGAATCTTTGCGTTTCTTGGCAAAATAGGAAACCACTTTCTATCAAAAAAATGCACAAATCTAAATTGCGTAATTCCGACTAAAGACCGCTCTAATGTATTAATAGGTGCATAAGATAATTCAGTGCCAACGCCTAGTCCAAAAAAGCGTGTACCCACTAAAGTATTAAATCTTTCTAATGCAGTGACATCTGTGCGTGTTGGAAAACCTGCTAAGCCATATAAAACAAATTGAGATTTATCATTTAAAAGAAAGTTATAACCACCTGATAAAATTATATCATCTATGCCTGTGCGTGATGTTTTAAAATTTAAAGTGCCACAAGATTTTAAAGATTCTTTTTCTATACCTGTTGTCCCTTCTAGCCACCATTTCTTTTTTGCTACAAAACGTAGGTTTAAAATTGCACCACCAGTTAATGATTTTTCATAAGCATCAACACCCGCATCTACTTGAACTATATGCCTATCGCGTTTATAAAAGATCGGCACTACTGAACCTATTAATTTAGATTTCCCAGGGTTTAACACTTGTGCACCTAACGTGAACAGTCTTCTAATTTTCATGTTGTAAACAACTGAAACTGCATTAATTTGTGCAGCAGATAATGCAATGATTAAGAAAAGTAATTTGTTAATTTTCATTTTTATTCTCGTAAAAAATTTGTATTTAGCGAGTTTAAAATAAAAAACCAAAAATAACAAAAAAGCTCACTAATTTCTTAGTGAGCTTTTTTGTTTTACAATATAAAAATAAAATTAGCCAATTTTAAGTAATTCAACGTCAAAAACTAAATTTGAATTACCAGGTATAGAACGGCCAGCGCCATATTCGCCATAACCTAATTTAGATGGAATAAATAAGCGACGTTTTTCTCCAACTTTCATTGATATTACGCCTTCGTCCCAACCAGCTATGACACGGCCCACACCAATATTAAAATTAAATGGAGTTCCACGTTTTACGCTGCTATCAAAGCTGTTATCAGTATCAACATTTTTGTCTAACCAGCCTGTATAGTGCACAGTTACATTTTGTCCTGGTTTAGGCTCTGATCCTGTACCTTCTTTTAAAATTTCATATTCTAAGCCTGAAGGTGTCTTTACGCGTGCCATCTTTTTTTCCTCTTGTTTAACATGGTTGCTAACTGTGATACTTCTAGTTTCTTCTGTTTTTTCTGATCTGTTGCAGCTTGATAACAATAATGTTGATCCTGCAACTAAAGAAGATATAAATAATTTTTTCATTAGTTCCTTTTTTTATGGTGTATATTAAATATAGAATAATTTATTTGTTTATATCTTTCAACCATATGCTCAACTTATTATTAGTATAAATATTGGTACCTACCTGTGGCCAATCTAAAGAAATCTTTAATTCGGGCAGTATTACATAACCAAAATGTTTCCATATATTATCAAGTGATTTATAATCTTTTGGTTTTGACGGGTGATTATTTTCTCTATCTACTGTCATAAAAACAGTGTATTTATAACCATTTTTTAGCGCCTGATTTTCATGAAATTCTAAAAATTTTCTTAATATCCCCCTACCTCTATATGCGGGCTGTAACATTACTTCCCCAATATAAAAATAATCTTTAATATAAAGTTCTTTTTCATTAAATGGTGCTTTAAGATCTTGCGATTCTTCTGCCAATGGTATTGAGCTAGAAAAACCAACTACTTTATCTTTGTCTAAAACTAATAATATATTCGCTTCATCAGAATTAAAATATGTTTGCAAATATTCTTCTTCATAAGAATAAGCACCTTCATATAAATAAGGAAATTCTTTAAAAAGAGTAATACGCATATCTGCTATATCTGTTACGTATTTTTTTGCTTGCGGGCCTTTAAGTTTTAATAATGTTAGCTCTTGAAGTTGCTCTGATTGCATTGTTAACCCTTGAACTGGTAATAAAAATATCAATAACCCTGATAATAAATATTTCATAATCAAATCTTTTCATTATAATAAAATATAAGATTATAAAATTATAAACCAATGGGATAGATATGATAAATTTTTTTATATATTTTATATTTACATTAATAATAAACCTTAACTGCGAGACCTTTCAAGCACACCGTGCGGGTAACTGGTATCCAAAAGATAAAAAAGAACTTACAGATCTTTTGCAGAAATTAACTATGCAAGCTAAAAATGAATTTGGCATGCAAACTAATAGCCCACAAATTCGTGCCTTAATTTGTCCACATGCAGGTTATGAATATTCTGGAAAAGTTTCTGCTGCTTCATACCAACTCTTAGATAAGAATAAAATAGATAAAGTAATAATTTTAGGACCGTCACATTACGTTAGATTTAATGGAATTGCCATACCAAAATTTGAAAAATACCAAACCCCATTAGGTATAATGAATGTTGACTTACCGTCTGTAAAAAAACTAAAAGATAAGCCATTAGTTACCTGCAATGATGCATTTTTTAAGCCAGAACATTCAATAGAAATGCAATTACCATTCATCCAATTCACTTTACCAAAAGCAAAGATAGTACCAATTATTATAGGCAACATAACAGATGAAAATGTTAATGAAATTGCCCTACTTTTGAAAAAGATTGTAACTAAAAAAACATTACTGATAATAAGTACAGATTTTACACATTACGGAAAATCTTTTAACTACATACCATTTAAAGATAATATTTTATTAAATATTACCCAATTAGATTCAGCTGTTTTAAATACTATTCAACGTCAAAATTTAAAGCTGTTTCAAAGTATGATAAATAAAACAAAAGATACAGTCTGTGGGTACAATCCATTACGAATATTATTAGAATGCATTAAGTTAGATACTTTTGCCAATAGCTCTACAAGATTAGTTTCATATGGTACATCATTTGATAAAACTAATGATGAAAATAATGTAGTAAGTTATGCAAGCCTTGTTGTTACGAATGACGTTGATAATAATATATTAAACATGCAAGAACAAAAATCATTATTAGCTTATGCAAGGCAAACGTTAGAACAAGCATTTACCAAAGAAGTTAATAAAGATTTATCTGAACCAATAATGACGCCATTATTAGAAAGAAGCCAAGGAGCATTTGTAACACTGTGGTCAAAAGATGAAAATGGTAAAAAAAAATTACGGGGCTGTATTGGTCAAGTAAACCCAACAAAATCATTATATTTAACGATAGCAGAAAAAAGTTTAGATGCTGCATTTCGCGACAGCAGATTTACGCGACTAAAACAAGAAGATTTAAAAAATATTATTATTGAAATTTCAGTTTTGCAAAAACCTAAACCTATTAAATCTTACAAAAAAATTATTTTAAATAAACATGGCATAATTCTACAACATGGAAAAAATATTTCACTCTTTTTGCCTAAAGTGCCACAAGAATTTGGTTTTAATTTAACGCAAACATTAGAACAGCTTAGCCTAAAAGCAGGTCTTTCTAAAGATGGTTACAAGTCTGCCAAAACTACTTTTCAAGTATTTGAGGCTCAAGATTTTAGCGAAAATTGATATTACTTAAAAAGTACGTTTATTTGCTACATAAAAGAAACTTGTAGGTTTTAGTGGCGACATTTTTATTTCTAATAAATTAAATATATTATAAAAATTTTGCTCAGCTTTTTTTGAAAATAATCCCAAATCATTAGCATAGAAATATTTAATTAACTCTGGTATCTCTTGTTTAACTTCTTTAGAAACTAGTGTTACAACAATAATTTCAAAATTTAATTTTGGAAATTTTTTAGAAATAAGATCTCTTAATTTTATAAGATTACCGATTGTATCTGGTTGGACATTTTTAGAATATGTTCTTAAAAAATATACTTTTCCTTTAAAATTTTCTAGATCTTTAAATCGCGCAATTCGACGCTTATATTTTTCTTGAAAATCTATAATCTTTTCACGTTCATATTTTAAATTCAATTTCTTGCCATTATCTGAATGTAAATCATGCGGAAAAATAAAATTGTAACTTGGGTTATACAAATGATATTTATTATTAAACCGTTTTCTGGTTAAATATTTTATATCTATAAAATAAGCAAAGTCAGTTTTTATTGCATTAATAATTCCATCTAAGTCTGAATAAATAACATCAAATGGATATGCTGCTTTACGCAATCCTAGATTATAAATTTGAATTGCAGCTAAGCAAGCACCACCAATACTTACTACCAATGTTTCTTCTTTAGAATTACGCTCAATATTGTATGTAAAATTTTCATCTTTGTTTAAAAGTGAAACTGCGTATTCCTCTTCATCACTTTTTACAGACTCTAAAGATTGTGCAGTTATATTTATAAAAAATAAAATACTAAAATTATATATTATAAATCTTTTCATAATCTGATTCCTTGAAATTTATATAATGAAAAAAATTGTTGATATAATATAGAATATTAAGGTAGAAAAAATAAATAGATTTTAAATTAGTTATTACAAGGAAATCATGAGAAACGATGTACACATTCAAAATGGTATTAATATTCCGGGACATGAACTTATAATTACAGCTAGCAGATCAAGTGGACCTGGTGGCCAAAAAGTTAATAAATCTAGCACAAAAGTAACCGTGCGTTGGAATGTTAAAAATACATCTGCATTAAATGATGAACAAAAGTCACGTGTAATTTCTAATTTACAGTCACAATTAACAATTGATGGTGATTTAATAATTAATAGTGAAGTCTCACGTAGTCAGTATCAAAATAGAGAAATGGCTTTACAACACCTTGCTGAAAAAGTACAACAAGCACTATTTATACCTAAAAAAAGAAAGCCTACAAAAATTTCTAGATCAGTTAAAGAATCTCGATTACAGACAAAAAAATTAAGAAGTTCTATTAAAAAAATGCGTAGCAAGAAATTTGATTATTAAATTATTTACTGAATTATACAACCGCAGCCTTCTTCATCTTCATTTTCATCTGGGTTGGGGCACTCATCTTGCGTAATATTAGATTCTTCATCTATATATTCTTCTACCCTTAATAAATCTAGTATTTCACCTATGCAATAATATTGCTGATTATCTTTACGGTAGCTAGTCTTCTGAAAAAGTAATGTTTCACGGGTAACATTCTTAGAACCAGTGTATTCAAAATAATTAATCAAATTACGATGTTTATCATAAAATAATACATATATGCCTTGCAAAGTTTTCTTTAAACCAAACGGTATGCAAATAGTAGGATTTTCTTTTACTCTGAAAAAAAGTGGTCTTGGAATTTTGGCATCTGGATCTAGCTTCATTTGCATGGAAACAATTCTAAAATTATGTTCAATTTTAGTAATTAAATTCCCGTCAAAAGTATAAAAGTTTATATTTCTTAATAAATTTACATGCCCCTTAGATAAATCTGAATTTTCATAATCTAAATTAACACCATCATAAACAAAATATGATGCCTTGGGAATTACCTGGGGATTTTCTGAGCTATGTAAATTTATAAAGAAGAAAATTAAGATAAAAAGATATAATTTATTCATATAAAACCCTATTATTTTATTGCACATAAGCAGATATTAACATGATTTATATAAATATTAACAGTGTTTATCAAAGAGAGCTGTTTAAAAGTTATTTAATTATTAAATTATTTAAAAAAAGAAAGCCGTATATCTTTTTCAATTTCTTTTAATTGTTTTGTATTTTCTTCTTTAACTCTTAGGTTTTCTTGCTCATAAATAGTTCTTTTTCTTTTTTGTTCCTCTAATTCTGCCATATGTATTTTATTCTCTTTGTGAGCAATAACTCTTAAGTCTAAAAATTCACCAATACATAATTGTCGCTTATTCCTTATTTTTAATGTTTTCTGTGCAGCAACTGATTTTATAGTTACAGGTTTTGGACCTTCATAACGATAACTCTTGATTATATTATTAATCTTATCATAAAACACCACAAATTCACCTGAAACACTATCTTTGGGGTTAGCATCAGGGTGAATTTCTGGCCAATATACTATTTTATATCTAACCGGCTGCGGCATGCATGCTTGTGAATCAGTAGAATAAGAACGATTCATTTCTTTTTGGCATATTAATATTCCATCAAAGGTATAAAAATTAACACAATTATACTCATCAGATATAAATTCATCACCTCTTACACCTGTTGCACCCCCATAAATAAAATAAGATGCATTTGGAATAATTTCGTTTTTTTGCGCACAATAGATATTAATTGAAAATGCCCATGCTAAAATAATTAATAATTTACTCATTCAAACCCTCGTATAACTATAGAAATTCCCAAAACTTAGATCCCTGTATTATTACCTCATAAATCCAATTTAAAGTCAAAAGATGCCTTGTTTAAACGATTTTTCCTACTAACATTAGTTTTTTTTAATGCTATATTTAGTTATAAATGGTAAATATTAACTAAAATGGAAATCATATGAATAAATTTATATTAAAACTGCTATGTGCTTTTTCAATATTTTCTGCGACCAATGTAACTTATTGCGAATCTTCTAATATTTTAAGAGATGGCATTTTAATTGGATTTGGTACTGGATTACTAATTGATGTATTAAAACAACCAATTCTTGCTGTAGCTTTACCTAGTTTAGCAGTATTAGCTCTTTCTTATAAAAACGAAACAGGTTTTAAAATTTCTAGCCAAAAAATTGCAGTGTCATTGGTAATTACTGCCATTACCTCTACAATTTTCCATAAGAAAAAAAATAGCCATAAACCAGGTTGTTCAGGTTCATGTTGCAAACCAAAAACCAAAAAACAATCCAATTAATTACTTAGAAGCCAAAATTAAATGAACCCATTTATAATACTAGCACTACTGTTCAACTTTTACTCAGTTTTAGCTGATAAAAATTCAATGGTAAGCAAAACAGAAGAACATTTTCTATCCAATTTTACATGGGAATGTGATTCTTTACATGTAGATAAAGATTGGTCATTTAATGAATTTTTAACAAATGCTACAAATCTACAACGCAATCTTAAACCAATAACAAAAACAACAACTGTTTTTGATCTTTTAGATGAATCAAAAAAGTATAACTTGCCACCAGAAAGTAATCTAATAATAGATACAATTGTTTGGGATGATTTAAGCTTATTTCGAAATTTAAAGAATAAAAAGGCATTAAATTTTGCACAAAGAATTGATAGAACTTATACAACACTAGGCAAAATTAGTTTTAATATAATGCTGGCTCAATCTACCAATGATTTAGATATTTTGTTAAAACGCCAAGAAATATTAAAAACTATTATTAATAATCCAACATTATATACATTTCTAGATGCCAAATTTACTGAACTACAAAAGTATGAAAATCTATTTCTTTCATTTTATTCAAATGATCCATTACAAGAAGTTATTGAAAATCAATATATAAATTTTAATAAAGATCTAAATAAATCTGAAATTAGCTTAGGCATAAAAAATACATTAGATCACCAAAAACGTATTGTTCTATTTTTAGCAAAAGCAATAGCCACTGTAGCATTGCCTATATATGGTATCTCTAAAATTTTAGATCAAAATCGGAATAATAATTTTACATTATTAAGTGAAAGATTAATAAGTTCAGGTGATGCATTGCTGGGATTAACTTCAATAATTGATAATAATCAAATCCAAGGGGCGGCGGCTTTATTTGCAGGTATGCATGCAGCTACAAGTGCAAAAAGCGATTTTGAAAGTATTGTTGATAATTTTGCAGTGTTAAAATATTTACAAGAAAAACTTATACATGCCAATAGCTTTTTAACTATAGCATCTGAAATTAGTAAAAAATTAGTTGAATATCCTGTTATTTATAACACATTAGATGTGGCTAAAATAGTTACAAACACGAAAGAAGTGCAAACGCTATTAGAACTATTAAAAACTAATACCTTCACAGGGTCACCATCAATTTTTTCTAATTGGGGCAAAATATTAAAAACATTTAAAATGTTTAATGATTTAAAAAGCGAATTTACCGTAATGTTATCTGTGTTGGGTCAAATTGAAGCATTCACTTCTGTTGCAAAGCTTTATAAAGAATACGAAACTAAAAATGTTAAATATTCTTTTGCAAAATTCAGTGAAGCAAAAACGCCATTTATAGCTTTAGAAAATTTCTGGAACCCAATAATTGACGAATCTAAAGTTGTAACAAACTCTATATCTTTTGGCCTTAATGATGATGCTCGTAATATTGTTATTACAGGTACCAATAGAGGTGGCAAATCTACTATTACTAGATCAATTGCTTTAAATATTATTCTAGCTCAAACTTTTGGTATTGCACCTGCAAGCTCAATAAATTTAACAATATTTAATAAACTGGGAACATACATGAATATCACTGATGATATATCAGAAGGCCATTCATTATATGAAGCTCAAGCAAATCGCATTACATTTTTAATGAATGAGATTAAGCCATTAAAGCATAACCAGTTTTGGTTTATGCTACTTGATGAACCTCTTAATGGTACAAAAGAGTCATTCGCACAAGCGCTTTCTTATAGTATTGCAAAAAACTTTGCCAAATATGACAACAATCTTTGTTTATTATCCACACATTTTCCTAAGCTTAGTGAACTAGAAGCTGAAAGCAAAAATTTTGCTAACTATAAAGTCGTGGCACAAATAGATGCTGACAATAAAATAACTTATGATTATTTATTATCTAAAGGTTCATCTGATCAAAATTTATCTATAGAAATTTTGCAGTCTAAAGATTTTGATAATACAATATTAAACGATGCCCGCGAGTTGATCAAAGCAGGATAAAATTTCAGTGAAATAAAAATACCCACAAAGTAATTATTAGTTATTTTGTGGGTATAACTTTAAAGTTTAAATTACTATATCTAAGAAAGATTTAGCTAATTGACCTTTAACTAATTCAATTTTAAGCTTCTCTTGAATTCTATGCGCTCTTTCTTTTATTTCTTGTTTCTTTAACTTTTCTTGTTCAGTGCATAAATTTTCAGGTTTATATTTTAATAAAATATTATTAACCAAGGTATCAACTAACTTTTTGTCTATATAACTTAATTGTTCATAAGTTTTAGTATATTCTTGCTCATATTTATTACCTAAGCTTTTTAACATACTTCTTGTTGTGTCCACAATTATAAAAGTCGCGATAAATTTCTTTAATGCTTTATCAAAATGAGTTGACCATCTTGAATCACTAGAAGATATTTCGCTCAATTTTTGCTTAAGGCACTTTCTAATATTTATTGCCCAAGCTTTGTCACGTAATTCTGAATCTGAACAATTTTTATTTGATTGAAACTGCAACTTAATTAAATGCACAAACTTATTTTCAAATTCTTGTTCTATATTACTTTTTAAAGATGAATAAGATTTTTTAATTAAATTATATCCTAAATAAGCACCGCAAAGAACCCCAACTATCTGCAAACCTGATTTTTGATTATCAGTTAAAGTAATACCTTTGTCTTTAATTGCTTGCAAACTAGTTTCAATACTTGTCTTTAAAGAAGCTATATCTAAATTTAAAGATAATAGATTTGGGACAAATACCATACTTAGTACTAAAATTAACTTTTTCATGAAACCTCCGCTATGTTCATTATGTTATGTTAATGTCTAATTTTAACTATAAATAATATGAAAAAACATGCAACAGGTACCCCTTTTTACATTTTATCACTGGTTTTATACTATTATGTATCCAAACAAAATGCCCATAAAGTAATTATTAATTACCTTATGGGCATAAATTTTAAATTGTTAAATTATAATTTAAAGTATAAATGTCATAAATGCACCAGCTGCTGTACTTACTGCTGCTTTTGCAGCAAAGCTTAGCAAGTCATTTTTAAGAATTTTATTAATTCTTTCCGAGCTTGCTTCCATTTCAATTTTTTTAGCTTTTTCAGAAGCACTACACTCATTATTAGGTTTATATTTTAATAATGTATTATTAACAATTATATGAACTAAATATTGATCAAAATAAGATAATTCTTCATATGGTTTATCATATTCTTTTTCACGATTATTTTCTAAAACATGTACTGTTACTGTGTTAATAACACTTCTTACTGTATCAAAGGTTTTAAAACTTTTTTGCAGCTTACTTAAAGCATCTTGAAAATTTTGTGACCAACGAGGATCCGAACTATCTATTTGGTCTAATTTGTCTAAAATACACTTTCTCAGGTTTATTGACCATGCTTTATCTCTTAATTCTTGATCATTGCATTGCGGGTTCAATTTAAATTGCAGTTCTATCAATCTAACTATTTCTTTTTCACTTTTTTCATCTATTTTAGTTAAAATATAGTTATAAGCTTTTGTGCCGTAAACACAACTATAATAAGCTGCTGTTAATAATGCTGTAGTTTTTAAAACAGTTTTTGTATTATTACCTAGTTTAACAACTGCCATGCCAAACGGTAATAAATTTGTAGAAACCAATAAACTAAATATAAAAAGTAAATTTTTCATAGAGCTCCCCGTATGTTATGTGTTAATATTTTTAAATATAAAACATATTAAAAAAACATGCAACAGGGGCTCATTTCACCTCTATTTAAATTCTATTTGGCGAACTTTAGTGAAAATTAAGAGCCAATACTTCTTAATTGAAACAATTTTTAACAACTTTCTTTAACATGCAAATTTGTTAAACTTAAAAAAAACTTTTAACGAAACAAATTAAACCATGAAAAACTTTATTTTTATTACAGGCGGTGTACTTTCTTCTTTAGGCAAAGGCTTAACAGCAGGTTCAATTGGTGCGTTATTTGAAGCGTCAGGCTATAAAGTAAGTTTTATTAAATTAGACCCTTATTTAAATGTCGACCCTGGAACAATGAGCCCCTATGAACATGGCGAGGTTTTTGTAACCAATGATGGCCTAGAAACTGATTTAGACCTAGGGCATTATGAAAGATTTACAAATGCCGTACTTAACAAAGATAGTAATGTAACAGCAGGTAAGCTTTACTCAAGATTATTAGAAAAAGAGCGCAAAGGTGATTTATTAGGTAAAACTATTCAAATAGTTCCACATTTTACCAATGCAATTAAAGAAGCAGTTTATAATGTTTGCCATGAAAGTGATGTTACAATTGTTGAAGTAGGTGGCACAATAGGCGACATTGAAGGCTTACCTTTTATAGAAGCAATTAGACAAATCGGTTTAGAAAAGAAAAAAAACAATTCAGTTTATGTGCATTTAACATATTTGCCTTATTTAAAAATGGCTGATGAATTAAAAACTAAGCCAACACAGCATTCAGTTAAAACATTATTATCAATGGGTATACAACCAGATATTTTAATTTGCAGAGCAGAAAAAGAATTGTCTGAAGATATAAAAAAGAAAATTTCTTTATTTACCAACGTAGAAGAACAATTTGTAATTTCTGCACCCGATTTAAATAATATCTATTCGCAACCTTTAGTTTTTGCAAAACAAAATTTAGATAAATCTTTGATTAATTTCTTGAATTTAGATTCTAGAAAAAGTGATTTAACTAACTGGACTCAAATCACTAATACTTTAGCAACATTAGAAAACCACGTTAACATTGCAATGGTTGGTAAATATAATGAATGTAAAGATGCATATAAAAGTATTTATGAAGCACTGATCCATGCACAAATACCAAATAATATTAAAGTTAATATAAGTTGCATAGATGGTGAAGATTTGACAGCAGAAAATGTTGATTCTGTATTAAAAAGTTTTGATGGGATTTTAGTCCCAGGTGGTTTTGGCAACCGCGCAGTTGAAGGTAAAATATTAGCAGCAGGTTATGCTCGCAGAAATAAAATACCTTATTTTGGAATCTGTTTGGGTATGCAAGTTGCTGCAATTGAATTTGCCCGCAATGTTTTAAATTTACCGCAAGCAAATTCCACAGAGTTCGATGTTAATTCGATTGACCCTGTTATTACAATAATTGAAGAACAAAAAAACATTACATTTAAAGGCGCTACAATGCGCTTGGGCAAATATGATTGCAAAGTTGATACAAATTCTAAAGTTTTTGCTGCCTATAAAACTGATATGATTGACGAACGTCACAGACATAGATATGAATTAAACCCAAAGTACATACCAGCACTTGAGCAACATGGCTTACATATTTCTGGCAAAAACAATGTAGACGATCTAACAGAAATTATAGAAATCACTGATCATCCATTTTTTATTGCTTGCCAATTCCATCCGGAATTTAAAAGTAAACCTTTTGCTGCACATCCTATATTTGTTGAATTTATTGGAGCTGCAAAAAGATTAAATTTAATTTAAAAAGCAAAGTAGCCCTGTTTTACCAGGGCTACTTTATTTACGATTAAAATATTTTAAATTTATTTATTTAAAATTCGATCTAAACGTTTTTTAGCATTTAACATTTCACTATTAGACTGTTGCATGTACTCTTCAGCTAATAATTCTATAGATTTGCGATTGCCTGCAGCATTTTTGCCTTCTACTTGCAAAGAAGCGCCAGCATTTATAAGTAAATCTATTGCCGGAATATTGTTTAACATTATTGCAAAATACAAAGGCGTAACTTCTATTTTATCTACTACAAAAAGAAGATTAGCGTTAGCACCAGAATCAATTAGACTTTTAAGTTTGGTAATATCAGACATTCCAATAAAAAACTCTTGACGAAGTTCTTGACCATCTAATTTCACATCTTGCTTAATTTCATTAGGCAAAGATTTAATTTTATCTTTTGCATATTGTAAAGTTTGTTTCAATACTTCTATGCTTTTATTGTATTTTTCAATATCTAAATTTATATTTTGCTCTAAGTCAGAATTTATTATTGCACCAGACTTAAGTAATAAATCTACAATTTCATCTGTACCAGAAGTTATAGCAGATTTTAAAGGAAAGAAATCTCCATATGGTGTTTGCCAGGTGCCATTTAAATCAGCCCCGTCATTTATAGCTTTTTTTACACCTTCTATACTTTTAGTACAGATTTGCATAATCAAGCTTTGAGTAAGAGCTTCTTTTGATGGAACCTGTGGTATACCTAAATCAATAATTTTTTTAATTTCGTCGAACAATTGGTCTTTTGGTCGGCCACCTTCTATTGAACCTAATTGAATTCCATTTTTAAAAATTACAAAAGTAGGCATTGCTTTAACACCACAATTGGACATAATGTCCGGAGCTTGGTCAACATCTAATGCAGTAAAAACCCAATCTGTTTGTTCTTGAGCAAGTTGCGCATACACCGGCTTAATTGCCTTACATGGTGGGCACCAAGTTGCATAAAAATCAACAATTACTGGCTTTGTAGAATTTATAACAACTTGTTCAAAATTATTACTGTTTACTTCTATAACTGAATTCTCTTGAACACTTGCTTCTTCAACTTTTACAGGCGCACTATTAACTTGTTCTATTGAACATACGCCATCTTTGCAATCCATTTTTTTATCTTTAGATTTCATTGTTCCCCCAATTAGAACTAAACTTACTGCCATAATAATAATGAATGTAATCATAACGAACCCCTTATATTACTGTTGGAAAACTTGACCCATACTTCTTGTGTATTTCATCTATTTCATTTTGCATGTCTGCCAATTCAGGACAAAATCTTAACTTAAGCAAACGACATTCTTTTAGATATTCATCACATTGTTTTACAGGATCAAATTTTTCTGTAATTAGTGCTAACTCTTCTTGAAATTCTTTAGTTTGCGAAATTTCATGACTAAACTTTATAAAAACAGCATTATGCTTTTGAAAAACTTGAGAAAACTCTTTCTGCATTTTTGAAGCTATCTCTGAATCTATTGTATTTGGAGCTTTAGGCATTTTCTTAATAAGCGCTTCTTTTGCCATTTGCATAGCTTCTAAATTATCATAATTAACTTTACCTTGATCATTTTGTTCAACAGGCGTAATTATCAGAGATTTGCCATCTGTTGTTAGCTTAACAATACTACTTTCATTCATATTGAGTATCTCTAGAATGGCTTTATCTATCACCAATGTAGTGCTATTACCGTACTTAGCTAGTTTTTTTAACATTCAACACCCCCTAGTGTTTACACTTGTTTGCAATTCGTATATACAAAATATATACCCTTTATAATAAAGTGCAACTTATTTTTAAGAAAAATATGCTTATGATATGTTTTTATGATTTTTTTTGATAATAGTTAGAGAAATTATAAATATCAAAAGTAATAGCAATATGCCAAAATTTATTATTGCCACCCCTTGACCAAACGTTAACCCCATGAAAATTGTAATTAAACCACCGGCAACTAAACCCATTGCAAGACCGTTTATAGAAAGAAAAGAACCTAATATAATGGATAAGAAGCCAAGAATTATTGAACTAAAAAACATTGCATTATCAAATGGCTTCTTTGCTTTTTGCCAATTTTCATTTTGTAGCTTTTGATTAGCTTCTATTATTTTTTCATCTTTAATTTCTATGTTAGTTTGAACTTTAAAATCACTGTAAACTGGATTTACATAAATACTACTAACACCCCAATATATTGTTATAGGTAATAAAATTGCAATGAATAGTGCCAATAAAATCTCATGTAAAATTTCTAAAAAATTCATTATTATCCTTAATTACTTATTTTCTGACCACTTAAGTATTATAAGTTTTAATTTAATAAATTAAATGGTAATTTATTATGGTGAATAATCAAACAATTTACCAAGATCTTATACAAGCACAAAAACTTGCGTATTAACCAAATAATTTAATATTTAACTTATCAATAATATTTAAATATATTATTATATTGTTCATCAAATAACGTCTTAAAAACCTGAAAATAATGAATTTAAAATATTTTTTATTAACTTTAATTTTTTATACTCAAATTTTATGTTTAGATAATTCAATTCCCTCATATGAAAATTGTGATATTTGCTGGTCTCAAACTCAAAAAGCATTTATGATTAAATTAACTTGCGAACATAAATATTGCAAAGTTTGTCTTCAACAAATGGTTAAATTGAGTTTAAAAGAAAAACAGACTCGCATGCTATGCTGTCCAAATCAAAAATGTAAAATAAAACTAGATGAAACTGACATAAACTCAATCACTGACAACAATGATGAATTATTTAATAAGTTTAATAAAATTAAATATATGGAATCATTGCAATCTCAAAAAAATTATCGACATTGTCCAACACCAAATTGTAATTATGCATTTATTATCGATGGTAAAACAAAAAAATGTCCAAATTGTTCTCATTCTTACTGTCAAAATTGTTTAATTTTACACAATAAATTTACTACGTGCCAACAAGCACGCGATTTAGAATTTAATCGTAGCTTATTAAAATTAATGCACCAAAATACTAAGCAATGTCCTAAATGCCACGAATATATTGAAAAAGAGTCTGGTTGTGATCATATGAAATGCATTAGATGTGATCATAACTTTTGTTGGAATTGCTTACAACCTAATCATAAAATGAATCATGATAGTAAATGTAAGGCAAAATCAAAATATATTTTAGATGATACAAGCAAAATCAGAAAATGTTGTACTTGTTGTTTTACCACTTGCTGCTTATGTTGTATTCTTGCAACTAAGGTGTTACGTAAATTATGTATATGTTTAGGTCCAGTGCAAGAAACAATGGAATGATAAATAAAATTTCTAGTTTTTTGCTGAAAAATTTAAATAAAAATCTAATATCAAATTTTTCATTTGTACATCATTAATAATATCATTCATCACATGCTGCATTTTACGGGCAAAAAACCAAGAAAATATTAAACGCTTAATATACCAAGCATTAGGTTCATTTAAGTCAAAATATTTTAAAATTAGATCTTTGCCAGTATAGCGTGCATTAAAATACCCTTGCAAGAAATTATGCCAGTCTCTGATATGCTTTTCAGAAATATTATAATTCATTTCTATATCTAAAATATTATCAAAATAAGAAACATATTTTGCAATATCAAAGTGAGGTTTTAAAATCTCATCTTCTGCAAATTTTAAAGCTTGTGATGTAAATCTAAATTTAGGAATTTTATCATATAAATTATTAGCTACAACATACGCTTCACGCTGTTCATCAACAAAAGAATGGAAAATCATGCCTGCTTTAAAAGAGTTTTTTTCTTGAATAATATCTTCTAACTTAACATTAACAAAATGAGTTTCAGTACGTTCTACAACCTTTAAATAGCGAATGTCAGGAAAGCTAGTACCGATTATAAACTCGCGTTCATTATATAAACCTTTAAATGGACCTGATAACATTTGAACTGCTAAAAAAATATGTGCAATAGGCGCTGCCATTAAAATTCCCTTTATTATGAATTTATCTTTTTAATGAATAGTAGATAAACAAACAGTTAAACCTTGGTAAATTGCCATAAATTTATCCCAAAAAAAACTTTGCTATGCTGTAGTATAATGAAATACCAACTATAACATTAAAAGGGAAAGTAACAACCAAAGACATTGGTAGATATATTGCAACTTGCGCTTCTGGTAAAGCAATACGCATAGCAGCAGGTACAGCAATATATGAAGCACTAGCACATAAAACCATAAACAATGTTGCACTGCCAATATCAAGTCCAAAAATATAACTTACTAACAATCCTATCAATGAACCGACAATGGGCATATACAAGCCAAATAAAAATAAATTTAATGTAAATTGCTTAACGTATTTAAATTGCTCGGCTACCAATAAACCCATATCCAATAAAAAGACCGCTAAAATACCTTGAAATGGGGAGTCAAAAAAACCTTTTAATTTATCATATCCTGTTTGACCACTAATCAAACCTATAATAAAAGAAGCTATTAATAATACTAAGCAACCATTTGATCTTAATATTTCTAAGAAATTGAAGGTAGACTCATCTATATTATTTTTCTTATATTTTGATAAATATATCCCTGATAAAATTGCAGGCGCTTCCATCAGTGCTAAAATCGCTATTAGATAACCTGAATAGTATATATTTTTATTTTTTAAAAAAGATTCTGCTGTCATAAAAGTTACAATACTTACAGAACCATAATGTGCGGCTAATGCAGCAGCTGTAGGCAGATCAAGTTTTGTTGTTGTTCGCAAAAAAAAGTATGAAATAAAAGGCAAGAAAAAACTTATAAGAATACTTACAATAAATAGTAGAAATATTTTGAAAGTAAGCTCAGGTGTTAAAGCAAGTGAAACTCCACCTTTAAAACCTATGGCAATCATTAGATATAAAGATAAAAATTTACTTATCGGTTGAGGTATTTGCAAATCTGTTTTTAATAACCCAATAAAAATACCAGATAAAAAAAATAATATAACCGGTGACACTAGACTTTGAGTTAATAATTTAAAAATGCTTACCAATTCTGTCATTTTATTATCTTTCAAGCATATATTTTACACATACGTTAAGAATTAATAATACTAATCTTACTAGTTAATATCAATCCCATGAAAAATCACAAAATTTAGTTTTCAATTTTTTTTATAGATTCTTTAATAGCTTTGTCTAATTCAGCTTTAATAGGTTTAATTTTACCCAATATCATATCGCGAGTATCACCTGTATAAGAAGTTGAATTAAATGGGTTATATAAATGAAATACCCCTTCAACAATATCTAAGGAAAAATAGTTAAGATCTAATGAATTATCTTCATCTAGTGGTATAACTGGTATAATATTTTCAATTTTGCACAAGCCTGCATAAGCTTCAATTAACTCTTCATAGCTAAAATCATTTACCAATTCTTTATAATCCACAGATATCCTTGTAAGAAAAATTAATCAATTATTTATTCAAAATCATTTTAGCAACTTCGCAAGCAATATTATCTTTGCTCTTATCTTTTATAATAATAGATTTTTCGTTTTCTTGAAGCCATTTTTTCAACTTTTCATTAGAAATAATTTGATCAACAAGAGAACCTTGATTAAATAATCCACCAACTAAAGCAATAGTAACTTCTTTAGCGTGCATTCTTTTTAAAATACCTATAATTAAAGTAACTAAATGCTCAGATGTTTCTTGAACTATGCGTTCACACACTTTATCTGTTTTTGAATGCTCAAATACTTCAATAGATAATAATGCTATTTTATCTTGCAAAATTTCACCTGAATGAATAGGCACAACTAAATCATATATTTTTTCAATATTATATAATTCTTTAATACGTCTTGTAAGAACGGTAAAATCACCATAATCATGATCATGCTCTAACGCGGCTCTAATTGCAGAAATACCCATAGAGTAGCCATTGCCTGAATCATTTAATAGTTTTCCAAAACCACCAGTTCTAAATTTCTTATTATCTTCAATACCAAATGCTATTGATCCTGTACCTGCAATTAGAACAACACCTGTAGGTTTTATTAATTCTAAACTTAGTTCAGCATCCGAAGTTAAAAATAATTGATCTAAATTGAATCCCTTTAATTGAAATTTTTCTTGAGCTTTTTTTAGATTTACTGGTGAGCCACCAGAAAAGCCTGCAATTAAGTAACAAGATGATGCAATTTCACTAAATGGAATCTTAGTTTGATCTACATATAAATTATCAAATAAATCATCTAAAACTTTTTTAAAAGCCTCAACGCCTACAAAATTAATATTAGAACAGGTAGAAACAAGCACGTCACTTACTTTATTATTTTTATATAAAGAAACAACTTGCCCATTACTATTAATTAATTTCATTGATGTTTTGGAACCGCCGCCATCAATACACACTATATATTTTGAGTCTAATGCTTTTTCTTTATTAAGTTCAGAGTTACAAATATTAAAAGAAACAAATAAAACCAAACTTAGATAAAATTTCATATTAACTCCAATTAATGTCTAAAAAACTTAAAGACTCATTATTCTTTTCAATAAGATCTAAAATCTCTTCAAAATTATCTGGTGTTTTATTTTTATGCAATAGATTGAGTGTAATGTTAATTATGGAAGGTACGTACAAGCCCTGTTCTTGTCGCTCTTTCTTTTTTATGTATAACTGTTGAATAGTATTGTATAAATTTTCATCATCTATTTTATTAGCCGGAAAACTATTTTTCCAAATATCTGTAATTATGCGCATAGAACGATCTACTAGTTTATAATTAGAAGGATTTACATCTATCATTCTATTTCCAAAAACTTTATTCATTAAAATCATTGAGCTATTTGAGATTAGATTAAGAATTATTTTAAGAGCGAAACTATGAATAATACCAAAATCATCATTGGGCAAATCTTCTAATAAAATATAAAGATCAGAAATATTTTTAGTAATTTTTAGTTGTTCATCAGAAATTTTATTATCACAAACCATTAACATTATTGTTGTTGCGCCATTAATTTTTGCATCTTTAACTGATGTTATTAAGTCATCTGATATATTTTCATTACCTAATAGTTTACAAACGCCAAATACCATATTGCCTTTTTTAGTTGGCCTATTACTATAAGAATTAAACCCTATCGATTTATTTGATAACAAAAATTGCATAGTTTCAAATTTATCTTCTTTTATAATTTCTCTTGCTAGTAAATTTTGCCATGCGACCTTGTTATCATCCCCGCCAATTAAATAAGCCTGAAACTCAGGTCTTTTTTTCTTTATTTCTGATTCGCGCCTTAAGGCATTGGTGGAAAATGTCGGTGATGTTTCTGTTGTATCTATAAACACTTCCCTTATAGAATTTAGAGGAGCTAACATTGTTACATAACCTTGATCTGAATAATCTCTTAATCGTCTAAAATTTGCAACTGGATTAGAGAATCTTTTTACCTCTTGCAAGATTATTTTTTTCATTTCATTCAACTGCAATTTGATTTTAGATATTGCATCAAGCATGCCAACAAGTAATATATTTTTATATTGTAAATCTAAATCTTGTGAAAACGCCATTTTTAAAGAATACCCTAAAAAAATTATAGCTAATGTTGCTGCTTGCAAACGCGTTGAGCCTGAAATTGCCTGTGGACCAATATCTACAAGCAATGGTGTTATAGGATTATTTTTTCTGTTAAATAAGTTAGAAGTTCGCACTGGTATTTCAGTGCTATTATAAAAATAATAAACGTTCGCACCTAAATCTGCTGCAAAATTACCACACCCAACATTAAAACTTGCTGATCCGCTACCAGATATTAAAACAACTGTATCTTTTGCATTTAAGTTAAACTTGAAAATAGCTGATTTACCATCGTTTTCAGAATCTTCAAACCCTTCTTTTGCACGCACAACTGCAGCATCACCACCTGCAATAATACCAATAACTTGATTTGCATTATTTGCTTTGGCAGCGAGATCAATTGCAAGACGTCCACTTGAACCTGAACCTATCAAAAATATTCTACCTTTAGATTGTAAGCTTTTTTTAAAAGCAGGAATTAATATTTTGGAAATATCATCAATTTTGTTTTGAAAACTGTTAATTACATTTTCATCGACTGCTAATAATAGTTCCAATCCTTTAATAGTATCTTTATGCATGGTTTGACTTAATTGCATAGTTACCGGATGTAACTGTTCTGTTGATGCACTACCTAATTGAAATTTTTGTTTAAACTCAGAATAAGGCATGTAGTTAAATTGATTAGATTTCATTTGCCAATAAGGCGTTAATAAAATTAAAAGAACTAGTAATATATAATTCATTATTAATTATTAGCTCGGGTTTCAGTGAGGCAAGAATTATCTGGTTCACAATATGAAGATATGGTTCTTAATACTAAAAATTCTCTTGCAAGTTGTTGAAAAATTTTTTTTTGTTTTTTTATTATATTCTGGCCATTTACACAAACATAATATTGTTCCTCTGGAATAAGTTCAACTTTAATAAAATCAGAATTATTAATTGTTTTTATATAAATACACGTGCCATCTGATTTATCAAATTTAATTATTTGTATATAATCTTGCGCCGAAATATTAATTAAAAAAAAGCTTATAACTAATCTCAACCAACTTTTTATCATAAAACCTGCCTCAAATCTATTAATCAATCTTATATTTTACAAATAAAGCATTAAAATATTTGAAGAAATAGTAAAGAATTTTTTTTAATTGACATCATATAAATTGAAAAATTATGATATTCAATAAAACTTAAACTTAGGATATTATGAGTTACATATCTGTAGGCAAAGAAAATGGCGTTGACGTAAAATTATACTATAAAAATTGGGGAACAGGGCAACCTATAGTTTTTTCACATGGTTGGCCATTAACTGCAGATGCTTGGGAAGACCAAATGTTATTTTTGTCTAATCATGGATACCGTTGCATTGCGCATGACCGCAGAGGGCATGGACGCTCTGACCAGACTAGCAATGGAAATGATATGGACACATATGCTGATGATCTTTCTAAACTTATAGAACATCTTGATTTAAAAGATGTAATTCTTGTTGGACACTCAACCGGTGGCGGTGAAGTTACACGCTATATCGGCAAGCATGGCATAAAGCGTATTGCAAAAGCAGTATTAATAAGTGCTGTTCCGCCTTTAATGCTTAAAACTTCTGCCAATCCAAATGGAATTGACATTAGTGCATTTAATGACATTCGTAACAATTTATTAATTGACCGTTCACAATATTTTAAAGATTTTTCAATACCATTTTATGGTGCAAATAGACCTAACTCAAAAGTATCCCAGGGCTTAAGAGATGTATTTTGGCTACAAGCAATGTTGGGCAGCTTTAAAGGAATTTTTGAATGCGTTAAAGCATTTTCTGAGACGGACTTTCATGAAGATCTTAAAAAGTTTAATATACCAACACTTATTATACAAGGTGATGATGATCAAATAGTTCCTATAAATATTTCAGGATTAATTTCTGCTAAGCTTATTAAAAATGCTGAACTTAAAATTTACCAAGGCGCACCGCATGGTTTATGCTCAACATTAAAAGATAAAGTGAATGCAGATTTACTTGAATTTATTAAAAAGTAAATTAGTCGTATGAAAAATTTCTCACTCGAAATTATTAAAGAAATATTTACATATTTAGGTGTAAATATTACAACCCTACAAGAAGCAAATAACTACGCTCAAACGCATTTATTAATAATAGGTGAATCTTGGGATCTTCAACCCCACACTCCTTTGCACAAATTAATGCATAATAATAAAGAATCATTATTTAAGGGATTAAAAAAATTAGGGATGATAGACAAAATTTATCCTGTACAAAAAGAATATGATTATGCTCTTGTTATGGGGTCACTAGAAGAAGACGTGTCAATGCGAATTGAATTTCTGCGCGAATTATATAATCAAAATTATATTTTTAAACAAATAATTTTACTATGTGGAGAGAGACAATTGCTTGATATAGAAAAAGAAAACTTACCAGAAAATATTATTTCTGAAGCACAAATGATGCAATATTTGTTTGCTTTAAAATTTAAAGATAAAAAAGCGATTCTAGCAAATACCCCAACTATTGAACAAACTGATGGCACATTAAAGCGCCCTAACACAGATGATACTTTACATTACTTTAATACATTAAAACTTAGTCCTGGCTCTTGTTTAGTTATATCAAATGCCCCTTATATTTTACGCCAAACTAAAGTAGCACAACTGATACTTACTCAAGCTAAATTCCCAGTTGATGGCGCTGGCCCTGCACGCATAGATGATTATGATATTGTTTTGCTTATGGATGAATTTGCACGAACTCTTTATGTAGAAATGAAAAAATATTAATTATTATATAGCAATTTATTCTTCATCTTCAGCAACTTCTGGATACCTAATTTCTTGGGCTAAATATTCAGAAATAATTCCTGCTATTTCAGGGGGATAAAAAGTTACATCATCAATTTTTTTCTCAATTTGCAATCGCATATTTTCAAGAAGATCTTGAATTTCAGGATTGTCTTTGGCATAATCATGAAAAGTTTTACCATGTTCATCTTTAATCATTGTATCAGCACAATTTTCTAATAATTTTTGAATTTGTACTAAATGCTCTGGCTTAAAATATTTGGCCAACCAAATTAATGTACTATTTCTTAATTTTTCTATTGCATTTTCAGCAGCATTGTAACCATTAGCTCTATTGAAACACATAGTATATATTACATCTCCGGAGACATTAATCTTCATTTCGCGACCTTTAAGATAGTCAATATCACCTTTTTTATTTAATATATTTTGAATTTCTTCATCAAATAAAAAATCACTTCTCATAGAATTTATATCAAAAAACCGTCGCTCATTGCTTGGGGTTGCACTTTGTACAATATTCATGTGTATAGTAATATCAATAAATTTATTTTGTGCAGCATCAAATAATACTTTAATAACATCTTTTTTATCAAGGCCTGCAATACTACACCTAGAGCTTGGTTTCTCTTCTTTTATACCTTCAAAAGCTTCTAATTGTTTTTTAAGAATATTAAGAAATTTCGAATCAAATTGTTGTTTGGATATTTTTTCGGCTGTAGATAATTTTAATTTTTTTCTAATATTATTGTACCAACTAAGAATATCATTTTCCCATGTCATTTCTTTACCGGGAAAGCAATCTTTTGTACCATGGCAACCAAAGTAATAATCATTCTTGTGCTCTTTTGCAATACGAATTCGTTGTAGATTATTTTTTAAATATTCAACATTTTCACTTGTTACATAACTAGAAGTAGAGGTCGAACTAGTACTATCAGCTGCATGAGTATATAAGTTATTTACCATGAATAAAATAAATATAAATAATTTCATTCTTTATTCACTTTCGATTTTTTAAATCACAAATTATTTATTGTATTCCACAGTTACATGATTTATCTGAGTT
>JARLHJ010000001.1 GCA_031292305.1 Candidatus Babeliales bacterium | reverse complement strand
CGTTCTGCAAATATTTTTTTTGAACTTACACGCAAGGCAAAAGAAAACAATCTTTTAGTTGCTGCTAACCCGGGAATTAATCAATTTAAAGTAAATGTTGAAGAATTTAAAAAAGCACTTGTAAATATTGATATTTTGACTTTAAATAACTCAGAAGCTGAAGAGTTATTTGGGTTATTAAATACTCAATCTTATAGCGTAGAAAATTATTTTAAAGAAATAAGCAAATGCGGCCCAAAAATAATTGCAGTTACAGATGGTGCCAATGGTGTTTATGCTTTTCAAAATAATATTATCTATTTTCATGCAAGTATAAAAACTGAAAAACTAGTAAATACATTGGGTGCAGGCGATGCCTTTGGCTCTTGTTTTGTTGCAAGCATACTGAGCGGGAAATCAATCGAAGAAGCTTTAATTGCAGGTATTTTAAACAGTTCATCTGTAATAAGCAAAGAAGGCGCCAAAAGTGGTCTGTTAACTTCAGAACAATTAGAAAAAAAGATGAAAAATGTTAAGATTGAACTAGTAAAAACAAAAATATAACTATGCTAGTTCAGCGCCGTATTTTTTTAATATGGCAAGCATTAATTTACTTTTAGCCATATGATCAATTCTAACACAATGTTCTTCGTCTATATCTATTACAGCATTAGGGTTTGCGCCTAATTTAAGCAGCATCAACACATCTTCAAAATCATTCTCACAAACAGCGTGGTATAAAAATAATTTACCAAGTGCTTCTTGGCCCAAATGTTTATTTGAAAACATTACTTTTCTTATAAAATTTTTGTTATGTATATAAGTCTCTCTTGCAAGAGGATGATAGCAAGGATCGATATATAGTTTTGGTGTTGCATGGTAACTTGTATAAAATTGAGGTTTTGTTATTAAAATTATATCTAATCTAAGTTCTATGGCGTAAAAAAGCTTAATACATATACTTGTATCTAAATTATTTTGCGCGTAAAATAATGGGGTATTCCCTTGGCCATCTCTTATAAATAAATTAGTACGTGAATCGCTTATAAGTAAATCTACAATTTCAATATGATTTGCCAAAACAGCATAATGCAATGCTGAAAGTGCAAGTTCGGTATTGCTATAATCTATAATATTTGGATCAAAATTTTCGTCTTTCAGGAATATTGCAACTGCTGTAGAATCACCTTCTTGGACGCATTTAAAGAAATTATTATAATTTTTTGATATTTTGAGTTTTTTACTTGTTTCTTCTTGCAAAACATCATGTTCCTCAGTCTTAAGTTGTTTGTTATTTAAAGGAATGGTTGAAGTTTGCATGCATCTTTTGAAATTAGATGGGATAAGTTGTTGTATATTTATTCTTCCTAAACAAAGCAATTTTTGTACAACGGATAGCTTAGATTTAGCAATTTGAGAAGCTTTGGTTAAAGTAGTCATGGCATTTATAGAATAAAAATTTAAAAGTATAAAACATACAAATAAAGTTTTTTTCAAGAATAAGCATTGCATTAAAAAACCTCCATAAAGGCGAAATTATATATTAGCATAGCGTTTTTTTGCTATTTAATTAAGTTTTTTATGCCTATCGATATCTAATAAACTTGGATTAGGTAGTTTTTGGGTAATTTTCTTATTTCTTATGTTTTTAAATATGAGTTTATAAATGCTTATATTTGGACTGGTATCATTGTCTAGTTCGGCTTTTTCATCAATAATTTTAATTATATGTTTTTTTGCATAACTTAAAACTTTAGGGTTAGATTCTAAGTATTGGATGACTATATTGGAATTCAATTCAGTCTTTTCATTATAGTCTGGATATGTGATTAAGATTTTATTCAAATAATATAAAGCTAGGTAAAATTGATCGTCATCATTTTTTAAGCTATTAAATTCGTTTATAGGATTTTCAAAGAATGATTCTAATGATGTTTGTGGTTCCATGCAAAATAGATTCAGTGATATAAGACAAGAGATTGCTATTATAATTTTCATATGGCCATCCTTTTATTAAAATGGAAAAGCTAATATTAAAATAATATAATCAACCATACAAAATCAATGAGATATTAAATAATAAAGGGAAGTTCAATAAAGAACCTCCCTTTTATGCTTAAAAAGCTAATTATTCACTCATAGTTTTTTTATTAATAGCTTCTAAGAAATCTTCATTTGTTTTGTGTTTTTTCATTTTATCAATTAAGAATTCCATGCCTTCAATTTGGTTCATGGTGCCAAGGAATTTCTGTAATACCCAAACTCTATTTAAAGTGTCTTCAGGTAATAATAGATCATCTCTTCTTGTACCAGAAGCAAGTAAATCAAATGCAGGGAACATACGACGGTTAGAAAGTTTACGAGTCAGGTGCATTTCCATGTTACCCGTACCTTTAAACTCTTCGTAAATAACTTCATCCATTTTTGAACCAGTTTCAACTAAAACAGATGCAAGTATGGTCAAAGAACCACCTTCTTCAGTATTTCTAGCAGCACCAAAGAATCTTTTTGGTCTTTGTAATGCGTTTGCATCAATACCACCAGTAAGTACTTTACCAGATGCAGGAGCAGTAGCATTGTAAGCACGAGCAAGTCTTGTCATAGAATCTAAAAAGATTACAACATCTTTGCCAGCTTCTAATAATCTTTTTGCTTTTTCTAAAACTATTTCAGCTACAGCAACGTGACGAGTAGGTATTTCATCAAATGTAGAACTTACAATTTCAACATTTTGTCCCTTAACACTACGTTTCATATCAGCAACTTCTTCAGGACGCTCATCAACTAGAAGTATCATAAGATGCGCTTCAGGATGATTAGCAACAATACTTAATGCGATCTCTTTAAGTAGCATGGTTTTACCAGCTTTTGGCGGTGCTACTATTAAACCTCTTTGGCCTTTACCAATAGGGGTAAACATATCCATAATTCGTGTTGCAATAAAAGTAGGATCAGCTTCTAAGTTAAATTTTTTATTTGGGTGTAATGGACTTAAATTATCAAAGAAAGGGCGATCACCTAAAATTGAAGGGTCGCAGTAATTAACCTGATTAATTTTTAACAGTGCAAAATATTTTTCACCTTCTTTTGGCTTTCTTATAACACCAGAAAGTATATCACCAGTTCTTAAATTAAATCTTCTTATTTGTGAAGGAGACACATAGACATCATCTGGTCCGGATACATAGTCATATTTCGCAGATCTTAAAAATCCAAAGCCATCTGGTAATTTTTCTAAAACACCTTCAACTTCCAACTCTACGTTTGGATTTTCTTGAATATACTCTATTTTTTTAATAAGTTCGGTTTTGGGCATTAAGCTAGCAGCGATTAGACCTAGACGTCTAGCATAATGTGATAGCTCAATAAAAGATAAATTATTGAGTTCTTCCCTTGAAAATTTCATTTAATGTCTCCTTGAGAGGAATAAATTAGAATTGTTGGTTAATGAGATATTTTTTTTGTAATTAATTTGCTCGTATGGTTCGACAAACCAACACGAGCGAGATTTTTTATTATATCGTTTCCCCTAAAAGCGTCGAAGGATAGAAACGACCAAATATTATTCAATGTAATTAAGATATAAGCTTAAGCGATTTTATTCTTTTCATCTTTGTAAAATAGAAGCATAACAGGGCTAGCAATATAAATAGAAGAATATGTTCCAAAAATAATTCCTATCATAAGAGCTAGGGATAAACTTCTTAACGCTTCTCCACCAAAAATGATCAAAGATAAAACTACAAGTGAAGTTGAAAAACTAGTTAATATAGTACGTCTTAATGTTTGATTAATACTAACATTAACAACTTCTTCAATAGAGGAAGTTTTCATTTTTTTAACATTTTCTCTTATCTGATTAAAAATAACTATAGTGTCATTTATAGAATAACCAAGTATAGCCACAATTGCTGCTATAACGTCTATAGAAATTTCTCTGTTTATCAATAAAAAGAAAACTAAAATTACAATTGCATCATGAAATAAAGCTACAATAGCACCAATAGCATAAGCAAACTTAAATCTTATTCCGATATAAAGCATTATTGCTAATAAAGCTATTAGAACTGCTTTTATTGAATCGTATTTAAGTGTTGCACCAGCTGCTGGGCCAACGCTATCAGTTTGTAAAATTTCTGTTTTTACATTAGGCAATGCTTCATTTAAAGCTGATTGAATTCTTTCGCCAGTTCCTTGAGCATCACTTGAAAATTCCTGAACTTTAATTAACGTTTCATTTTTTGAAAATTCACGTAAATCAACTCCTTGAAAACCTTTGTCTTTAAGGACATCTTTGATTTTGTTAGAATCAATAGGTTCTGAAAATCTCATTAAAACTTGTGTTCCACCAGTAAATTCTACGCTATAATCAAATCCACCCTTATATACATAAGCAGATATGCCAGCTACTAGAATTAGTAATGAAAACAATGCGCAAAAATATCTATACTTTAAAAAATCAATCATTTTTCTCTCCAGAAATGTTAGTCTTAAAGCCTTAATTTAGAAACTATTTAGATGTTTTGCACAACAGATACATATCTGCGTCCGCCACGTCCAAAATGATATTTAATAAATCCTTCTGATTTAACAAATAATGTGTCATCAGAACCGATTCCAACATTTTTACCAGGATGGAATTTTGTTCCTCTTTGGCGCACGATTATTTCGCCACCAGTTACTTTGTGACCATCAAATATTTTAGCACCTAAACGCTTACTGTGACTTTCTCTTCCGTTGGAGGTTGATCCGCCGGATTTACTGGTTGCCATCGTTATCCTTTAAATTTGGGTTAATTCAATTGTTCTAAATATAAAAATTTTAGATTTTTTGCCTATGTTAAGATCTATTTTCAACAAAAGACCTTAAATATTTTGATAAGTTAATATTAATTATTACAAAAGATACTAAAAAGTCAAACATATTACACTGAGTTTCAGACTAATAGCCTTGTTTTTTCTTTTTTGACTTTACAACTTGCCACCCATGCAAAAGAACATCTGGCGAGATTGTGAAATAACCCTTTTTTAGTTCTTCGTCACATAGCCATTCTTGCGTTTTAGATAGATGCTCGAATTGATACTCGGCCATTTTAACATCCAATTGATAGTTACGTTTTTCTACATAAGTGAAATGATAGCCATAAAACTCGATGTAATGACCATTTATGCAATGGTGATTAATTGAATCTATAACAGCTTTAACATGTATTAAGTTTTGATAATTATCATCAAACAAAATTATTTTTTTGGGTAAAGTTTTTGTATGTTTTAAGAAAGAATACACAGCGTATCCCTTGTTGCTTGCATCTGTAAAAATTATGCCTTTATAAAAAACTGGAGCAGAGTTAGGATATTCTGCTGGCTGTATATTAATAAGGTTAAAATCCCCTATGCTAGGATCAAAAAAATCTATGCCTAGACCACAAAAACTTGAATACGTCGTTTCAGTTGTATTTTGATTACTGTGTCTTGCAGTTAGTCCAAAAGTCTTAATTCTTCTAGCTTGTAAATCAAGAATTATATTAATAATATTTGGTTCAATTAAATGTTTTTTAGTTAAAAGGCTTTGAGATTCTTTTGTAGCCCTAAGATTTTTATATTTTGATTTAATTTGTCTGGATTGATTTTGAAATTGTGATTTGCAAATCATTTCCGTGGATTCTATCAATGTTTCATCAAGATCAAAAAAAACTAAACTATTTTGATCTGCGCTGACTAACAAATCTTCAGCATTGCTAAAGGATTGTATTTCCTGAATAAAGCCTGCTGGGTTCATTCTTTGAATTATTCCTTCATCACGCCACCAGTTTCCAGTTTGTGCAAAATGGTTAAATTGATATTCTGCCACTTGTTTATTTAGTTGATCATTAGATTTCTCTAAATATGTGTAATGATAACCCAAAAAATCTATTTTTGTATTGGGCTTTTTGTTTAGCTTTTTTATTTTATAGTCTATGTTAGATAAATTTTTATAATCACGATCAAAAACAATAATTTTTTTGTAAGTAGCGCTTGTTTGCTTCAAATATCCGCTTAAAACACGATTTTTATCTTCTCCGTCAGTGAAAATTATTCCTTTGTGATATAGGGGTTTACCTATCATGGTATGCTTAGGAATCCAAAAACTTGCATCATTAGCATTAAAGTTAATACCCTGAGCCAGTAGTTTTGAGCATATTACTTCTGGCATGTTACCTGAAATTAATCTATCGGTTAAACATAAAACGGTGATGCCATTTGCTTTTAATTCATTAATTACATTTTTAGCATCTCGTTCAATTAAATATTCCCTACTTAAGCTTTTAATACAGCGACGAACATGTGGGGAGTATTTAGCCTTAAGCTGCAAGAATGTGTGATGAAACTTTGACTTACAAATAAGGTCAGATGACTCTAATAGGGTGTCTAGGTCAAAAATAACCAAAGTGTCTTTGTCTGAAATATATGAAAGGTCGTAGAAATATTTAAATGAATCTAGGTTTACTATATTATCAGAGTAAGCTATTAAACTTTGGTCAGCAGCGTTTTGATTTAATGCAAAAATACATAATATCGAAAAAAATATAAAATTAATTTTCATGACAGACCTAATTATCCTATGCTTGTAGTTGTTTATTTCTTTTTACGATATCTGCAGCTTTTTGATCATCAATCCAACAACCATTCAGGGCAGCAGATATACCTTGATACTGAACTATTTCTTCATCTAATATGTCCTGGCGGTTTTCTACGAATTTATAATGGTAGCCAGTAAATTCAAAGCCATGGTTGCCTGCTTTTATATTATTTTTATTAACTGTATCTATCATTTTCTTAAAGTCTTTTAGATGCTCAAGTTTATCATCAAAAAAAATAATTTTTTTGGGTCTTAATCCAGTCTGGGCTAAAAAAGAATAGAGTGCGTAGCCTTTTAGTGTTCCCCCAGTAAAAATAATTCCATTATAAAACTTGGAATCAACCCCGATTTGCTGGATATCAGTGATATTAAAATTTTCAAAATTATCATTATGAAAATCAATTCCAAGATCACGTAAAACAGAGTATGTAGATTCTGCAGTGTAGTTAGCTTGGGGATCTACTGCATGTCTACTTGTTAAGCCTAGAACTGTTACTTTTTTTGCTTGAAGATGGCGAATAATGTCTTTAATCTTGGGTTCAGTTAAACATTTTTTATCCAAAGCTTTATTAAAGGCAGCAGAAACTTTTAAGCCGTTTAAATACTTGAAGTCAAAAATTGCTTTTTGTTCTATAAATTTAAGTTTGCAAATCATATGGGCTGCGTCTATTAAAGTTTCATCGATATCAAAAAGCACCAAAGTATCTCGGTCTAAGTTACAAAGTTCTTCTTCGATTTGGTTATATGAACCTAGTTCAATTATAGAGGTGTTATAAACTGGGACGTTAGGATCAGCAGCTTTTTGATTTAGGATTAGGACATTAGAAAAAATAAGTATTAAAAAAACTTTCTTCATTGAGAAACCCCACTTAAATAGATTATTGTTATAGTAATAGCATATCTTGAGATAATTTACAAGCTGAAATATTACTTTGATATTGATATATAAGCTGTTTGAAAGAAATTGCAGATGATATATGCTTAAAATAACTATATTTAAAGAATTAAGATTAATACAAAATAGGGGTTAAAAATGAATCCATGGCATGATATAAGTCTAGGTGAGGACTTTCCAGAAATAGTGAATACAGTTATAGAAATTCCAAAAGGTTCGCGTGCAAAGTATGAGCTTGATAAAGAATCCGGCTTTTTAAGATTGGACAGAGTGCTATTCTCTGCTTTTTATTATCCGTCAAATTATGGCTTTATTCCAAGAACTTTAGGCGATGACAATGACCCGCTAGATATTTTGATTTTATCTCAAGTAGCTTTACAACCACTATGTTTGGTAGAAGCAAAAGTTATTGGTGTAATGCGCATGCTAGATCAAAATGAAGGTGATGATAAAATTATTGCCGTAGCTGCAAAAGATATGAGCGTTAATCATATTAATGACATATCAGAGCTTCCTGTTCATTTTATTAATGAATTAAGAAACTTTTTTGAAGAATATAAAAAACTTGAAAACAAAACTGTAAAAGTTGAAGATTTTCAAAATGTTAAAGTAGCTCAAAAGATTATTAAGCAAGCTTCTGATAATTATAATAAAAAATTTGCTAAGTAATTACTAATGCTTCTTTTGTATGAATTCAGAAACGCCACATTCGTCAGCTTTATCTAAGTATTTAACCTTTTCAAGGTCATAATTAGTCGCGCCAAATTTGCGTAATAATTTAATCATATCAAGAGAGCAATCATAAGAGCTTGACCACATAGCTGCGCTATCAAGTGGCGTATCATTATCTTCTTCCCAGCATGGCTGGTTTTGAGCGTTGATGTTTGCGCCTTCTAAGATTGCTTTTTCTGCGGCTTCTAGGTCGTTATTTGCTATGGCTTCATAAAGCTCAAACGTCTTTAATTCAGTGCCTTCAAGTTTAACCATGCACTCGGTTTGAGCATCTTCAACTATGTTATCGAATTGATTGTCATTAGAATTATTGCTTTTTGTCATTTTTCCCCCATTCTGTCGTTTTATAAGCTTTTTATTTAATTTAACAAAATGGTTATGCAAAAAGCAATAATTTTGAGTTTTTCAGGTTTATTTAAGAATCTAAACTCGACCTACTCGGATTTTAAGTAAAGATTTAGTGTCAACGTGACGTTTAACAGCTTCTTTAATGCTTTCGATAGTTACGGCCTCAATATCACGTGCTCTTGTATCAAAATAATCCTTAGGAAAGTTATAATCATCTAAGAATAATAATGTAGAAGCGATTGACCCATTGGTTGCATAATTAAAGATTAGAGAACTGATTATTTTGTCTTTTGCTTGTCTTACTTCTTCAACAGTTATATCATCGCTTATTGTGTCTAGTGTATTTAAAATCAATTCTTCTGCTTGTGATAAATTGTCACGAGATACCATGGTTGAAATTATAAACATTCCTGGTTGATGACCAGATCCAGAAGTTACCGATCCACCTATGTTATAAAAAAATCCAGTTTTTTCACGTAATCTGAATAATTTAGAATCCAGGCTTCCAGAAAGAATTTGATTAAAAATTATTAGTTTATCATAATCAGGGTGATTTCTATCAATAGACAAGCTTACTAGTTTTAATACTATCTGGTCTCGGTTTAAAGTATAATTAATAGTTTCTGCTTTTGTTTTTTCTAATTTAGGATAATTAATTTCTTCAATGTCTGATCCAGCCCATTTTGAAATTGTTTTTTCAAGTACTACTTTAGCATCATCTTGAGAAATGTTACCTGAAATAGAAATTTTGGCTTTTTTAGGTGTTATATATTTTTCATAAAAATTAATTAAATCTTCTTTTGTTATTTTTTTAACATTGTCTTCATTAATAAAAGTGCCATTGCTATATGGGTGGTTCTTGTATAAATTTTTTGTAATAATTTCCCCAGCTATGCTTTTAGGATTATCTAAAGTTAATTTAAGGCTTTCAAGCATCATATTACGTTCTTTTTCAATTTCAGATTCATTAAACGCTGGCTGTGTTAGTATTTCTGTTAAAATTTCTAAACCATGTTCAAATTCTGAGCTAAGCATATTTAAGCTAACAGTGCCTGATGCAATATTAATACTTAAGCCGATTGCATGTGATTCTAATTCTTGCGTTAATTCTTTATAGCTACGTTTTTGAGTACCTTTTGCCAACACAGATCCTAATAAAGCTGAAACACCAGGAAGCTCCCGTGAATCATATTCTGAGCTTGCTTTTAATTCTAATATTATAGAAACAGTCGGGGTGTTTTTATTTTCATAATGTAATATTTTGATGCCATTACTTGTTATAAAATTTGTAGATTTTGGAAAGTTATATTTATCAACAGGTTTTGCATTTACATGGTGTGCGTAGTTTTCAGGTTCAACTTCTGATTGTCTTATGCGTTCATTTAATACTTTTTTATCTTCTAGATCATGCTTTTCTTGTAATGCAAGTAGATTTGTTTTTTCGCTATCAGGAGCAGGTAGCACAAAGCCTTTATGCATTAAGCAGGGCCTTAAGTATTTTGCTGTAATTTCTTTAATTTTATCAGGCAGTGTGGTTGAGTCATAATTAAAATAATTAAAAATATAATTTTCATCTTTGGTAATCAGATAAAATTGCCCAATGCAACCTGCTTGTGCAGAATTATTTTCTATTAATGTGAAATATTCATACTTCAGGCTGTTAACTATTTTAGTTGTTTCATTTTCTGTAATGCCATTATTTAATAGGTTATTAATTTCTTCTTTTATTAAAATAGAAATTTCTTCAATTTTGTTAACATCTTTAGGTTCAAAATAAATAAAAAACAGGCCGTGGTCAAAGCATTGCCAATTATAAGAACCAATAGAATTAACTATCATTTTTTCTTCAACTAATTTTTGATATAATCTGGAGCTTGCACCACCGGCTAAAACTGTTGAAACAGCATCTAATGCAAATGTGTGGCCTTCTTTTTTACCAGGTATAACATACGCACAAATGCCTATAGGGTTTTTTATGTCTCTGTATAAAGTCACGGAACGTGAAACTATGTCATTATCAAAATAGAATTCATTCTTTTTATAATTAGCATTTCGGGGAATTGCTCCGAATTCTTTTTCGGCTTTTGCAAAGGCTTCTATCGGGTCCACATCACCTACTATTACCAAAGTAGCATTATTAGGGTGATAATGTTTTTTATAAAATTTCATTAAATTTACATTATTAATTTCCCAAATGTCCTGTTTAAATCCGATTACCGGGTAATGATATGGATGATCTGAAAATATAGTAGAAATTAATTCTTTATAAAGAACTTGGGCATAACTATCGCGTCCCATTTTTAATTCTTGTATAACTGCCTTAAATTCAGCATTTAATAAATCTTGTTTAAATGTACAGTTAGTCATGCAATCTGCTAAAATTGGTAAAGCCTCAGCCCAGTGTCTGCTTGGTAGTTCAAATTCATATGATGTCCAATCATAATGTGTATGTGCATTACAATTTCCTGATAATTTATGTGTAATTACTGGAATATCAGTTTCTGATAGTTTTTCTTTAGTGCCCTTAAAAACCATATGTTCTAAAAGATGAGCTAGTCCCTTTTCATTGGTTTGTTCATCTTTAGAACCAACATGATAAAATAGCTCTATAAAAACAGAAGGTATTGTTGGGTTACGCCTTACTAAAATGGTCATGCCATTATCTAAGACTTTTTTAAATACATTTTGTTCTGAGTTTGCTGAAATAGAAGCTGAGAATGTGATTAAGAATAATAATATTAATTTTAAATTTTTGTTCATGGTTTCCTTGTTTTAAAAGAATGTTTATATAAATATAAAACAAAATGAATAGTTAGCAAGTTAGTCCCAAAAAACAATAACAAAAATATTATCATTGAATATTTGTAATAATATTTGGTATTATTGTATATAATAAATAAAAGGGGGATAAAATGGATTTTAAAAATAAAAAAATTATTAGCTGGGTTTTAATTGTAAATATCCTATTTTTAGGTTCTTATACCCAGTCAAAAAATTCGTGTTCGTATCCAGATATTGCAAAAAAAGCTTTTATTAATACAAATAAATTCCGAAGCAATCCTAATAAAATATTTTTAAACTTATTAAAAAAGAACAATATTTCCATTAAAGGTGTGCCAAAATTAAAAGCAGTTCCAGCAGTTCTGTGGAGTGATGAATTAGCACAGATAGCTCAACAGCATTCAAAGGATATGGCGGATTTAGATGTATTAAGTCATGATGGATTTGCTGAGCGCTACCAAAAATTAATGGATTATGCGAAGTCCATAGGCTCATTTGCATCTTCAATTGCTGAAAATGTAGCAGATTTTAATAATATGCCTGACATGGGCAATCTGGTAGTTAATGAATGGATATTAGATCGAGGCTATCCTATGAATCAAGCTGGGCACCGCGATAATTTATTATCTACAAATAAATACTGCGGTATAGGTATTTGTAAGAATTCAAAAGGAACATATTATTTCACTCAAATTTTTGCAAATTATTGATTGGATGTAAAATGAATAAAAAAAATTTAACTTTTATATTGTGCAACGTAATAATTCTAGCAATTACAACATTTAATGTTTCATCAATTGTTTTAAAGCAAAAAGCCAAACAGCCGATAAATGATTTGTTACTAAAGACTACAAAAAAAACAATGTGTAATTACGATCATATTGGCAAAAGAGTACTGCAATATTCTAATGTCTTTCGTAAAAATCCAAACCAGAACTTATTAAAATTATTAAAACAAAATAAGTTACCTCTCAAAAAAGTACCAAAATATCAAACCAAGCCGCCCATGGTGTGGAGTGATATATTAACTAAAATTGCAAAAACGCATGCTTCCAATATGGCAAATGGTAAAGTAAAGTTTGGGCATGATGGGTTTAAAAATCGCTATTTAGCTCTAGCCGCTTGGGCAAAAAACAATGGTAAATTCGTCAATACATTTGCAGAAAATGTTGGGTATACAAGCATAAGAACAAATTTAGCGCAGTTTATGGTAAATGGCTGGGTATTAGATATTGGCATACCAGATTTAGGCCACCGCAAAAATCTTTTATCTGATAACCATTATATGGGTGCTGCTGTTTGCCAAAATGCAAAGGGTCGTTGGTATTTTGTACAACTCTTTGCAAATTATTAAATGATCAATCGACTAAGGCTGGAGAAAAGTACTTTTTATATCCTTCAGGACCTACGACACATTCAAATTTAGTTTGATCAATTAATTGTTTTAAATTGATATCTTGAATACAAGAATATAT
>JARLHJ010000044.1 GCA_031292305.1 Candidatus Babeliales bacterium | reverse complement strand
TATAAATTATAAATAAAAAAGACCCGGTAAATGCACCGGGTCTTTTTTATTTGTTAAGTAAATTATTTGCTACCATACTTGTCATAATAAGCTTGTAAGAAAGTATCTTTATACTTCTTGGTTGCAATCTTTTCTTTTTTAACTTGATAAGTTACTTTTTTTGCAATTAAACTCTTGCTAGGTTTAATAGTAAATTTATCCGTCTTTGTAGTTATAATAATACGATATTTAGATATTGGATTATTTTTTGGATAAGTTTTTACAGTAGGTACTTTAATAGATTTAATATCAGCTAACGCAATTTTATGCTTTTTTAATGTATCTACAAAATTTGGCGCAATAGCTTTTTGGTTATTAAGCTTCTTTAACGCAGGATATTTTTTTAATAAATTATTATATACTTTAGCCTTATTAGTTTGGTTTATTGCAACCACTGGTTTTGCCAAGTTTGTATTAACAGCTTCTAGATTATAGGCAAAAATAGCTAATAAACTTAATATTACCCCATTAACAGATAATAACTTCATAAAACCTCCATTATTTCATAGCGAAACATATTCCAGTATCTTACCTTAAAATACTGCTTATATATTATTATAAAATAATTTCAGATAGAAAATCAAGGTCTGAGCCAATAACTAACCATTTAATTGAATAGGTAGTGCTTAAGTATTACAGGACAAACGTTCTGCATACTCCATTATAGCAGGTAGTACCTTTGCCAGATTTTTTACAATCCGCATCACTATCACATTCTTTACCCGCGCATTTTACACAATTGGGGCTGGAAATAGCAGATTTTTTGGTTGTAGTTAGCATACAAGAATAACCTTTTTTGCAATCTGTGCTTTTATTTTTTAAATTACATGACCCATCAGTGTTTACTTTTTTCGAAGGTGCAGTTTTGCAGCCTGCTAAAATGTTATTGCATAACGTGATTGAAGATATAATTACTAAAATTAACTTTTTCATGATCTTCTCCTTTTTGGACTAAAATATTATCTTAATAGTAATTAAACCGAGGTTGGGAAAGCAATGAGATCTCTTGTTTAAGGTAAAAACAGGCTATTTAAACACATTTGACAAAATTTTCTATTTGTATATAATTAAATAAAGCGAAGGTTTTTAGCTTAAATAAGTGAGGGTAGATATGAAATTTAATAAATTTATTCTTTTATTGATTGTTTATGTCGGTTTATTAAATTGGCAAAGTTTGAATCCTATGGATCAAGCTTTAACAGAATTTTCTAATCCTTCGCTTATAGGAAGTTGCTTGAGCACTTCTATTATTAAAAAAGCATATGAAAGTGTTAAAAATAATAAGAAAAAAGTAGCTTTATTTCTTTTTTTATTTATTTATAGAAAAAGCATTGTTTCAGCTTTAAAATTTATATGCCAAGATATTTTATCTTTGGTTTTTTTCTATTGTATTAATACTAATAACATAGTATTTGCAGAAAAGTTACTAAAAATGGGTTTAAATCCAAATATTAAGATTAGGATGACACTTTATAAAGATGGGGAACGCATAGGATGGGAGTTTTTAGAACCATTATTTTTAACTGAGAGTCCAAAATTTACTGAACTATTAGTTAAATATGGCGCAGATGTAAATGTTGTTGGTCGTAAAACAAGGTTTTGTCATTTAGGTCTTACTCCCTATGAAAATGCAATACAACTTGGAAAATTAAAAATTGTTAAATTATTGATAGCTTCAGGCAAATGCCTTAATTTAAGTAAATCATTGTTTATGACTATTGATCGTATGAGATATAATGAACAATTTATTCATAATAAATATATAGAAATAGTTGCACTGTTGCTTGAAAATGGTGTATCTCCGAATATAACTAATCATCATGGAAAAACCCCATTACATATTACTACAAACTTTTTTGTAGCTGCAGATTTAATTAATGCGGGCGCTAATTTAGATGCCCAAGATCAAGCAGGTAACCTTACACCTTTAATGAGCCAGGCGCGTTTTTTAAATCCATTTAATGATTGTAAGGAAATAATACGAGTATTGTTATACCTTGGGGCAGATACGACGATTAAAGATGAAAGTAATATGGTTTTTTATGACTATTCTAAAGATAAACCTGAAATTCAAAAAATTATTGAAGAATTTCAAGCGGATGTAGCAGAAGAAGTATGTAAAAGTGGATTAGTTATTCGAGATCTTGCTCTTATTGTTGCTGAATATGTCTAGGAAAAATCAAATGGATTTTCTAACAAAATAGGAAAATCTAGTAAATATAAGATTTTCAAAACTCCATAAAACCTATTTGATATTGAAATAATTATGCATTTAGGGAATTTTATAAAATTTGTTATAATAAATAAAACCTTCTTAACCGGGAACAACATGTTTGGATTTATTAAAGACAAATTATCAAAGATATATACCAGTTTTACATCAAAATTAGCCGGAATTTTTAACAAAGCAACTTTAGACGCAGATTCACTTAAAGAGCTTGAATCGCTTTTGATTTCAGCAGATATGGGTGTAAAAAGCACTAAACACATAATTAATAAACTAAATACAGATTTTCAAGCGGGTAAAATTAGCAAGGGTGAAGATTTAAAGAATGCATTAGAAGACTTATTAATTGAGCAATTGCATGGTAAGAATTTAGACACAAAAGATTATAATGTTTTTATTTTAGTTGGTATTAATGGAAGTGGTAAAACTACTTTTGCATCAAAACTTGCTAATTTGTACGCGGGAAAGCGTATTTTATTTGTTGCTGGTGATACATTTAGAGCAGCAGCAGTTGAACAGCTTAATGAATGGGCAAAAAGATTAAATGTAGACATAGAAGTAGGCAAAGAAAATCAGGATCCAGCATCTGTAATTTTTGCAGGTTGTGAACGTTTTAAACGTGAAAATTATGATATTTTAATTATAGACACAGCAGGTCGCTTGCAGACTAAAGTTAATCTAATGAAGGAATTGGAAAAAGTTAAAAAAGTTATAGTAAAGCAACTTCCAGAAAGCAAAATTTGTACTTTATTAACTGTTGATTCAATGCTTGGTCAAAATTCTTTAGAGCAAGCAAAGTTATTTAATGAATCTACAAATTTAGATGGAATTGTTTTGACAAAAATGGATGGTACCGGCAAAGCTGGTATTGCCTTTGCAATTGTGCAAGAACTTAATATCCCAATTGCTTTTATTTGTTATGGCGAAGAAGTTGAAAAAATTAAAAAATTTGATGCAAAAGAATACGTTCAACAGTTGTTAAGTGAATAATGAAAATACAAAAGTTAATTGACCAAATAGCTGAAGAATTACAAAGCACAGAACATGCTTGGTGGCTATTAGAAGTAATAACTAATAAAACCAAATTCCAACTATTATTTGAAAGTAGTGAGTTAACTGATCAGCAATTAACTAAATTGAATTATTGGGTATACAAAATAACTCAAGAGCATTATCCCATTCAATACCTTATTGCAAGTGTACCATTTTTAGATTGTGAAATTTTAGTTGAACCACCAATTTTGATTCCTAGACCAGAGACTGAAGAGTGGTGTGCTGATTTAATTGAGCAGTTAAAAACATTAGAAAACAAAAATATAACTATTTTAGATATGTGCACAGGCTCAGGTTGCATTGCAATTTCTGTAGCTGCATCTTTGCCACAAGCGCAAGTTTTTGCAGTTGATATTTCTGACAAGGCTATTGCATTGACCAAAAAAAATATTGAATTGAATAAGGTTAGCAATGTTATCTTTGTGAAATCTGATTTATATAAAGAACTGGGTAATAATAAATTCGATCTTATAGTTACAAATCCGCCATATATAGATGAAGCACTTTTTGAAACTCTTGATTTATCTGTAAAAAATTGGGAAGATCCAAATGCATTAATCAGCAAAGATGGTGGATTGTTTTTGATAAAGCAAATTATTAAAAAAGCTCCAAAATATTTAAAAAATAATTTAGAGTTTCAAAAGAATAATATCCCAAATCTTGTGATAGAAATAGATGAAACACAAGGTGAGAAAGTTGCGAAATTAATGCAAGAAACTGAGTTTATTAATGTACAAATAAAAAAAGATTTGTATGGAAAAAATAGAGTAGTGTGTGGAAATTTAAGTGTTATTTAAAAAATCCCAAGAAGTTCTTACAATTTTAGTCGAAAAAGAAAAGCTAACTTTTTGTAGTTGGAATGTTTCTAACGATAAATTGATGTTTAATGCAGTGTATCAATATAAACTAGAGCATGAAATATTAGATCTAGTGATATTTAATTACAATAAAATTGAAAATGTTATTGAAGATTTTTTAGAGCAACATAAAATTCAGAATCCCGCAGTTTATATTTCATTCGATTCTAGTTTGTTAGATGAGTGCATATTTAATTTTGTACAAGATACAGAAGATAATATTAATTATGAACAGATTAGCTTAGATCTACAAAATCAGACTTATTATAGAGTTGGAATTAAGCAGGTTTTGCTGTTCCAATATCAATTGTTATTTATGAAGTTAAAACTTAATTTGGTTAAAATTTCTTCAGATATAATAATTTTGTTTAATATTAATAAACAAAATTATTATAAAGAAAGTTTAACTGTTGGTGAATTTAAGAATAATATCGTAAATTCTATAAATTTTGATTTTGAAAAATATATAACTAATAATGATGCAATTGTTGATCTAGATAAATTAACGTTGATAAACAGCCTAGGTTTATTTATAAATGAGTAATTTTTTAAAGCAAGCAAGCGCTAGAAACCAAAGAAATATAAATAAAAGCTTCCATGTTTTTATAATTATATTTTTAACTTTATTTACGATCATAGGCGCTGTAAATGCTTGGCAAATCTATAAATTATATAGTGAAAACAAAGTATTAGTATCGGCACAAAAAGATGTAGAAATTTTAGATTCAGTGATTCAAGAAAATAATGGAATTAAAGCTGAGATTAAGCAGTTGCAAAATAAAATAATAGAATCAGCTGATATTGTAAAAGCTAATAATAGAATTTTAGATTTAATAATTAGCATTGCAAATATAATTCCAGAAGATGCCTATTTAGATGCATTTTCTTTTAAACCTACTATAAAATTAGGTGTAGATTTGCCTAATATTGCAGATGATGGCGAGCAGAAAGAATATGGATTAGGAAAAATTAAATTAAAAGGTTATACAAGCAGTAAATCCATAACAGAATTTTTAGAAAGACTTTCTCGACTTGAAATTGTTGATAATGTAAAATTAATATATCTAAAATATCCAGAAACCCAACAATCAAATTTATTAGAGTTTAGTATTAAATTGCTTTTAAATAGAGTATAACATGCAAAAAATAAAAAAACTTATAGAACAAGAAGCAAGAAAAATAGCTGCAGGAGAAGTTGTAGAGCGTTCTGCAAATATAGTAAAAGAACTTGTAGAAAACTCAATTGATTCAGGCGCTACAAATATATTTATCTGGATAAATGAGGCAGGAAAAAAATTAATTCGCATTGTAGATAATGGCTCTGGAATGTCCAATGCAGATGCACGTATTTGTTTTGAGCGCCATGCAACTAGCAAAATTACTACTATTGAAGATTTAAATGCATTATCTACCTTTGGGTTTAGAGGTGAAGCACTTTCTAGTATTTCTTCTATAAGTAAAATAAGCATGCTAACTAAACTTCAAGATGACCAATATGGAACATCAGTTGAGTTGGAAGATGGTCAAATTATTAAAGAAGAGCAAGTCTCTTGTCCGCAAGGCACCGATATTTCTGTTAAAGATTTGTTTTATAATGTTCCGGCGAGATTAAAATTTTTAAAGCAAGATGAAACTGAATGGCGTCAAATTGTTAATCTTTACCAGGCATTATGTTTAAGTTATAAAACTATACATTTTAAATTATTTAATGAAGATAAGTTAGTTTATAATTGCCCGCCAACAGATGATTTAAAAAATAGACTTGTACAACTTTGGGACCATAATTTTGCTCAAAATACTATTACGTTCTCCGATTCTAATCAAGTAGGTCAAATCTCTGGCTTAATATCAAATCATCATTTTTTTAGATATAACAGAGGTCAAATTTTCTTTTTTGTAAATGGAAGATGGATCAAAAATAATGGGTTGTCAAAATCTCTTTTAAAAGGCTATTTAAATGTATTGCCTCAAGATAGGTTTCCAGCAGCTTTCATTTTTCTTACAATCGATCCGGCACATATAGATGTAAATATTCATCCCAGAAAAGAAGATGTTCAGTTTTTAAATGCTAAAAAAATTGAAAAATTGATTAAAGATAGTACAAAAAAAACTTTAGAAAACCATTTGTCTAATCAAATTATTAAAAATGATGAAGTTATTGCGGTTAAACTAGCAGCTCAGACAACTTTTGATTTTGAGCAGATCCCATTTTTAGATCCTCTAGAATCTTATGCATCTGACCCACTTGATGAAGCTCAAGATTTTTCACAGTTTAATCCAATTTCTCAAACGAAAACTAATTATCAATTTACATCAAATAGCTCCCAAATTCGACAAGGCTATGAAGAACAGGCAGATAGTTATGATGGGTTAATGGGCCAGCAAATACAACAACAAAATGAATTCCCTCAACATAATTTAGATGTTCAAGATAAATTAGATAAAAAAGATTATGAATTAATAGGTCAATTTAATAAAACATATATTTTATTAGAAAAATCTGAAGGTATTTTTATTATAGATCAGCACGCAGCGCATGAAAGAATTTTGTATGAACTTTTTGCAAAGAGGTTTTATGATGTTGCAACCACTCGTTTAATTTTTCCGCAAGTGATAAATTTGACTGAAGAAAATTTAAATTTATTGGTACCTTATTTAGAATTATTACACAATAATGGTATAGACTGTAAGCAGGTTTCTAAAGAACAATTAATTATAGAATCTACTCCAGTATATTTAAAAGATATTTCTTTAGAAGATTTAATTAAGCAATTTGCTTCGTGGATTGAAGAATATCAGGTTTTAGACAAACAAGTTTTGTTTAGAGCAGTTAATGAAAAGTTGCATGCGCAAATGGCTTGTAAGGCTGCTGTTAAAGCCGGGGATAAATTGACACATGAACAGATTTATAAATTGCTGGAAGATTTAAATAAGACTGAAAATAGATTTGCTTGCCCCCATGGTAGGCCTACTGGCTGGTTGATGTCTACTCATGATATAGAAAAGAAGTTTAAAAGAAGATTTTAAAATTAAAGGCAATGTAATGAAAAAATTATTATGCGCACTGTTATTTTTATTTGCTGTAAGTAGTTTGCAAATTAAAGCAGATCCGGCTGCAGATTTTATAAAGAAATTTTCATTAACTTTATCAACTGCAGGAGTTAGCGGTTTTGCTACATTTATTATATTGAGATTTATTGAACAGAGAATTTTAGGTATAGATGATAATAAATTAATAAATTTAGTTAATATGTCAGTAAGTGCGCTATTTCCAGGGTTACTTTTGGCAGATGCAAAAGACGATGGCAGAATTAATGGATCTTCTGTTCAAAATTTAATTAAAGACTTAAAGGGTAGTAGAAAAGATCTTAGCCAAATGTTTAACATATTAATATCAAAATCAGGTGGAATTAATGTAGCGGCAGCTTTTGTAGGTGCATTATTAGCTGATCGTATGACCTAATTTATTTTTGTTATTTATAATTTTGAGTTCCTGGTTATTAAATTTTAATAATCAGGAACTATTTTTTTGTTATACTAATATTGGTAATTTAATAAAAAATATCAATTGAGGTATCATGAAAAATTTATATACAATGTTGCTAACTTTTACTTTCGTAACATCGATCAAAGCAAGTGAACCATCTTATACACTTGAGCACAAAAGAGATGCGTTTGAATTAGCTAAAATTTATTTATCGCGAGAAAATATAGGCGAATTATTAAAAACGTCGCTGGCTAATTCTGGAATGAGTGCTTTAGAAGATTTAATATTAAAAGCGGTAGAACGTTGTACGTTTGGGTACACAAAATTAATTTTACAGATGTATACAGCTCAAGAAGCTTCAGAATTACTGCAATTTTTGAAAACTGAAACTGGTCAAAAATGGTTATCAAATACTAAAGTTATTATGGAAAAATTGCCTGATATTTTGAAGGAAGGACTAATCGGTGCTATTAACGATAGTAACGGAAAGTATACCATCAAGAAAAGTTCCAAGTAATTTTTTGGCAATATTTTATATTCTGATAGACTGGATCTTGGTAATTTTTATAACAAATTTAATAGGGGAATTTCATGAAAAATGCATATGCACTTTTATTAGCTTTAACTTTATCTACAAGTGTAATTATAGCTGATGATAATATGGCTCCTGCAACTAATTGCAATCTTGAAGTTAATGAGGATTTAACAGAGCTATTAAATTTATTAATGCAGCGCGATTTGTTAATGAAAAACATGAAAAGTGTCTTTACTCAAACTACAAGAGGTATAGCTGAAGAACAAAGCAATGTATCAGAAAAGATGTTAAATAAATTTGAAGAGAAATTTAATTCCCCAGAAGTTAGACAAGAAATGTTTACATGTTATACAAAACATTATAGTAATGCAGAAATTTCTGAACTTTTAAAATTTTATAAATCACCTGTTGGTTTAAAGACAATAGAAACAACATCAGAAATTATGAATGAATCATCTCAGATTATAATGAAAATAGTTCAAGATATAATGATGGAATTTATGCCAATAAATAACCAAGAATTAGACTTAGAACCATTAAACACAGAAATGCTACAAACAGAAACAGAAGTTACTAACTAAATTAGTTTTTAAATATTTGTGGGCTTTACATAGAAATATGTAAGGCCCTATTTTTTTGAGAGTATTTGTTTGCTGAATTTATAAGCACAATTATAAAATAATGATTGTTCAACCATTGTTATAATTGATGGAATTAAAGTTGGAATATTTTCTGTATCAAAAGAATTATATAAATATGTGCAAGTAAGCAAGCCTGCAGTAATTAAAGTTCCAATAACAATTGGTTTTTTTACAAAAGATTTTATATCTTCTTTCTTTTTTTCGACTTTATTTTGAATTAAATCTAATGTACCAGATGTTGCCACAGCTGTTAATAAAGTTTTAGCTGCCTCAGGTAATTTTGCTTTGTAACAATCTTGGCAAACAAAATCTAAGCAAATTAAAGCCACCGCGCCTGCTCCAGCTCTTTTTTGCACCACAGCATTAGACTTCTTATATGCTGCCTCTCCCGCTGCATAAACGCAGCCTTCAATTAAATACGGAGCAGCGCTTTGAATAAATTTTCCAACAGCGTCAGGTGAAAATATAGATGATATAAGATTTGTTTGGTGATCGCATGAATTTACATAAATAATATATGTTAATGCTAATGCTTGGCTTTTAATTAACAACACATAAGGGTTATTAAAAACACTGCATAAAGAAGTCATTGCATTGGGCATTACATTTTTGGCTGCCGCAACAATTTGATTTGATAATGTTTTAACCGGTTGAATAATTTCTAACTTTGAACCTATAATTGTTTTACTTAAGACTGATGCTTGATTAGTTGAGTTAACAAATTTGGAAAGTGCTTTATCCACAACCATTGCATTTGCTGATTGAGCAAAAATAATTAAAAAAAATAATTTTAACTTATTCAACATAATTTCTCTTATTAGTTTCTATCAACATTCGGGTATATCTTAGGTCCACCTGGGGCATATGCTTGTCCTTCACTTCTATTGTTATCTGGCGCACTTGCTCCTGCAATAGGTGGATAAGAATAAACGGCTGGCTGATAAGATAAATGAGGGTTAGGGTTGCAAGCTGGTGGGTTGCTATACCCATTATTCACATAGTTGTACCTTTTTTGTGGTCTCTTTTTTTTGTTATTATACATAACAAATGCAGATATTGTGATAATAGCTAAGCCAATGCAGCCACGTATTGCTCTTTTATCCCCAGCATTTAATTTATTAGCAACAGATTCTGCATCTGTAAATAATTCACAAGCGGTATTGCCTGTGTCTTTAGTGGTCTCGATAACAAATTTAAATCCATTCCATGTCAATTTAACACCATTAGATACTAACCACCAAGTTCCCGCCGCTAAAATTTTCATAGCTTCTATGCGTTCTTTCAAGATTTCTTCTTTTCTTACATTTAATCTGGCTAATTCTTCTTCAGCTTTTTCTCTGGCTATTCTTGCAGCAGCTTCTCTTTCAATGCTCGCATTACTAAATATTGTTCTTAAATTGTTCGCTAAATTATATGAAAAACTAAAATCTGGTCTTTCGGCGGCATTTAAATTTGCAGTTAAAAGAAATAGGAAAGCTAGTATAAACTTGTTCATTTTTTATTCCATTTGAATTTTTAATAGTTAATTTAACCTTTATTGCAATATAATTATAATTTTAGGTCAAAAGACAGTTTTTGTAAAATGGTCCAGGCAACTCCGCTTTATTACAGGGTAAATTTAAGAAATCCACCTCTAGTGCCAACATTTGGGGGTATACCAATTGACAGCGCCTATTTTAAGATTAATATTAATAATAGATAGTATTTTAAATTTGGGGGCAATATGTTTAAGAAGTTAATTTTAATTAGTTTATTTATAAGCACGCAAGCCTTTGCAGGCGAAGAATCTTATTTGCAGCAATTTCGTCAATGGGCTAATATTCTTTTAAGAGGAGGTGTTGCTTCTCCTTTTGTAGCTAAGGGACAAGAAATAATGGATCCAGGAGCTTTTGTAGTTCCTCCAGTTGTTTCACCGGCAACTCCTGGTACGGGTTGGTTAGATGATTTCTATGCGGCTGCTAGCGATGCTGCAGAAGTAGCTACCGAACTCAAAGATATGGCTGTTGAAGCAATTCCGACACCTGTAGTAGATGCATCAAAAGCGGTTGTTCAAAAAATTCACGATAATCCTTGGAAAACGGGTTTAATTGTATTTAGTAGTTTAGTAGCAGCTCAGCTTATTAAAGAAAATCTTGCATCCAAAAAATATAAGAAGCGCAATAAATATGATAGTGCTACCAATTTTGGTAACGGTAAAACAGAAGTGTTTCTTACAGCAGGTATAAAAACTTCAGAACCAGTTAAGCTTGCATTTTATGCTGCATCAGCTTATGGTGCTTGGAAAATAAAAAAAGCTGTTATTGGGTAGTTTGATCCAAAGCAATCGCCAGATTCAATTAAAAATAAATGAGCCGCAAAGTAATTAATTTACCTTGCGGCTTTTTGTATTTTGATAGTATTGATATTTTCCAGAGAAAGATTTTATTCTAAAATTGATTATATTAATCAAGAATAAAATTGGGGGTAGAAATGAATACGTTCGACTCGCTTCGTTCGCTCAGTATGAGCGGGCTAGTATTAATTTTGTTATTTACCTCTTCAATATCGTACAGTGCAAAAATAATTTTTGATTTAGGTGAAGTTTTATTACATCAAAGAGGCATTAGATCTTATAGTCATATAATTTCGATTGTAGGCCCATTAAATATAGCTAAATATTATTATAATAATAAGTCACTGATTGCAGCATATTACAGAATCTTTCAATTTGGGGATATTGTTTTAAAACAAGACTGTAGAAATGCATGGTTTGCCGGTCAAATTACAAATCAAGAATTGATCGCAATAATTTCTGAAAATATTTATAAAGAAGAGTATTCAAGTTTTTTTAAAAACAAATCGGAACGTAATCTCATAGCCACAGGTATATATTTATTATTGCCAGAGAATATTCTAAAAATTACTAATTTAGATCAAGAAGGTTTTAAGATAGTAAAAAAATGTGCTGAATTAGGCCATGAATTATTTATTCTATCCAATTGGGATGCAGTTTCTATTGAGCTAATTAAAAACAAATTTCCTGAGTTATTTAATTTATTTAAACCAGAAAACGTTATAATTTCTGGTCATCACAAAAAAGCAAAGCCAGACTTGCAAGCTTTTAAAATAGTTATTAAAGATAATAATCCATCAGATTATTATTTTATAGATGATCTACAAGAAAATATTGATGCTGCTAATTCTTTGGGAATTAATGGAATTTTGCATAAAGATTGGAAGTCTACTATGAAGCTTCTATCTCATTTGTTTTGAGTCTCGTAATTTTTACAAAAACTCCTAAGTGCTATATAATTAGTTATGGCAAATGTTTTTTTAATACTTTTAGGAGATTTGCATGAGTAAAAAACTGACTATTATCTTAGTATTATGCATAGTTTTTGGTTTGGAAGCTAAAAATAAAAAAAATAATATTATTACAAATGCATCATATATGGTTTTTGACAAGCAAGAAATAGGTGGTGATATTTATAGCCCTCTCAAGCAAGCCTGTTTTTATACATTTGATGGAAAACTACTCAAAAGAATGAATTGCGATGAATATGATTTTAGTATGCATGTCGCTATGACAAAGATGGTTGATCCAAATGCACCTAAACCTAGACCAATTAAATTTAAAATAGTTTATCACGATCGTCGTAGGAAAACAGAAGCGCCAGGATATTGGATAGTTTTTTACGACATGAACGGAAACATACTAGATAGTTCTAAGTATATAGGTCCATGCAGACCTACTAGAGAATATATATCAACATTAACTGATTCTACGATTTCTTACAGAAAAGGCATAAATTTTGGTCAAACTCTTGATTTAAGTATTGTGCAGCAAGAGGTTGAAGAACCTTGGTATAAAATTTGGTAAATATTTAAAATTTAAAAATAACTAAGCCGCAAAGTAATTAATTTCAACTTGCGGCTTTTTGCATTCAAAATTTATTTTGCCATAGAGTTATAAATTTTAATCGCTTCATTAGCAGATTTATTATCATAAACAATTGCAGAAATTGCATTAGTAAATGCAATGGCATCATGCAAAGAGCGTTGGAAAATATTGCGCCCGGTTGCATTGCCGCATGTGCCACCTATATTAATTTGTTCATATAATTTTTTTAAAAAAGTTGCAGTGTCTTCAGGTTCGCCACCAGCACAAATTACTTTAGTATTTCCAGCTGCATGTGTTGCAATTTTCAGGCTTTCAAAAGGGCTTATTTCATAATCATTCTCTTCTGGTGCTTTTATTTTTACAAAATCTGCACCTAAAGCATTTGCAAGCCCTGTAGCCCCTGATGTTAAATCTATGTTAGTTTTATTTATATTTTTGCCTCTTGGATATACCCATAAAATAGCAACTAAACCATTTTGATGTGCTTTATAAATAACTTGTGCAGCTTCTTGTAACATTTGTGCTTCAAATTCACTGCCAATATAAAGTGAGTATCCTACGCCGCAAATATTAAACCCAGAATCTTTTTTAAATTTTATGATATCTTCTATAGTCCATAATAAAGAACCCATTGGATCTTTTTTATTTGTTTCTATTAAATTTGTTTTCCCATTTAGCTTTACAATATAATTTACATCTTTAAATTCTGAACCATATCTAGCAATTAAACCTAAATGAGTAGCTAACGCGCCAATTCTGCCTTGTGCAGCTATATTAAAAATATGTTTTGAATGATTTGCTTCAGGGTGTATAAAATCGCCATAAAAATCATTATTTAAGTGTTCAATTTTTTGATCTGCTGCAAATAGCATTAATCTATTTGTACCCTGAGTAATTTTATTATAATTTTGTAAGAATTCGTTTTGTTGTGCATTTGGTACGTCAGCAGGTGTGTTCATTATTTCCTAAAATCTAAATATATTATTGAATTAGTTTATCATGAATTAAAATTTTTTCAGCAATTTGCTCAAATAAGGGAACCGCAGTATTAGATGCTAAAGCATTAGGTATATTAGCTTCGCGCAAAGAGGTAACAATTACACGTTTGTAATTTCCTTTTTCTATAATACCTGCGCAGCAATACATGTTTTTTGTTTTAGAATATTCACCATTTATTGCAATATTAGCAGTACCAGTTTTAGCCATTATATTATAACCCTTAATAGCGGCTCGGCGTGCTGTGCCTTGATTTACTGTATTTTGCATTATTTCTCTAATCCAATTCATAGATTGTTCAGAATAAATTGGATTTTCGGATTTTTCTGTTTTTTCATCATAAATTAATTTGGGTTTCACAGAATATCCTGAATTAGCAATAATACAAAATGCGCGCGCCAATTGAATTAAAGTAGATGTAATTTCATAACCAAAAGACAATGAAACTATGGATCGCTTTGACCAATTTTTAGGATGTGTAATAAAACCTTTTTGTTCACCAGGTAATGGTATATCAGTTTTGGTCGCAAATAACATTTTTAGATAATGATCATATAATTTTTTGCCTACACGTTGTGCTATTTTTACCATTCCGACATTGTTAGATTTTTCTAGAACCTCAGAAAAGGGCAGAATGCCATGTGCCTTCCAAGTTGAAAAGGTCATTCTATCTATTGTTACAATTTTTTTATTTTCACAATCAATTAATTCTTCTGGGGTTGTAAGGCCTTCTTCAAAAGCTGCTAAAGCTACAAATATTTTCATTACTGAACCGCGCTCATAAGCATCTGCTATTACCTTGTTTTTAGTCATCTCCATATCAATTGCAGCTGTATTATTTGGGTCAAATGAAGGCGCATTTACCATTGCCAAAATATCACCGGTAACAGGGTCCATTACAATAACATTACCATCTTTTGATTCTAGCTTAGTAACCGTTTCATTTAACTCTTCTTGTATTAAGTATTGTAATTCACTGTCTATGGTCAATTTAATGGGCTGGCTACTCGTACCTTCTTTTAATGTTTCTTTTTTAAAATAGAAATGCCCAGATCTTGCATCTTTTTCTAGTGTTACTACTTTAGGTGTTCCTGCCAGGCGTTTATTAAATTGAAGTTCAATACCAAATAACCCATTATTATCTATATCCGTTACACCCACTACGGTTGCCATAGATTCTACTGGATAGAATCTACTTGGTTCCTTTAATATTTTTATGTCTCTTAATTCACTTTTTTCAATTAATTCGAGTTCTGAATTTGTTAATTTTCTTTTAACATACATAAAGTATTTGTTTTTATTGGTTTTTAAACGTGCTAAAGAATTAGGAAAATGGGATTTTAAAAAAGTTTTTAGTCTATCTGGATCTTCTAATTTATGTGGCAAAATAAAAGCTGACAAGCTTTCTTTATTAAGCGCAACTGGCTTATTATTGCGGTCTAAAATTAATGCACGCGGTGGGTTTATTTTTGTTGTAATAAAATGCTGCTTATTTGCTAAGCCTGCATAATAATTTGCACGAAATACTTGGATTACATATAAGTTTATAAGCAAGATAAAATAAAAAAGGCAAAACAAACTAAATACAATAAAGCTTCTTAACTTAAAATCGTTATTCATATATTGCTTTTTTTACTTGGTTTATACCTACTCTTTTCATATTCAAGTCTTTGATTACTGCATTTTTTACAGCATTAGGATTTTTAAGTTCTAAAAACTTTTGATTTAGGTTATCGCGCTTTTGTATTAATAAATCTTTTTCTTTTTCTAGTCTCTGTTTTTTGTAAGAAAGTTTTACAAAATTACTTTGCTTATAAATTTGCAGGAAAATAAATAATAGGTTTACTGCTATAAAAATATAAATAAAATAATTACTTTTTTTCTTCATTTACAATCTCTATATTTTGACTCTAACTAAAGCGAGGCAAAGCTGAGTCGAAGGATCAACCTATTTAATATAATCGATTTAATACTAATTCTTATAATGGGGGTTTGTAAATAGATTGTTCAAAATCTTATGTTACCAAGAACATTTCTTATTTTGTCTGCCAAACAAAGGGGCGTGAGGCTCTGAGTAATCTGTGTTTTGCGCATCAGTAGTTTCAGTAACTTCTAAAGTAGGCAATTTTAATCTTAAATTTCTATATTTAGATTCAGAATTAGCTAATAATTTGTCATATGCTGCATCACGTTTTAATTTTATAAGTTCAAGCATTTTCGGATAAAGCTCTTGCGCCATTCTGAGTTCTTTTTCTTTTTCTTCAATCTCGCGATTAAACTTTCCAGTTGTTGGATTATTATAACTAGATTCTTTATATATATTGCATGAATCTATTCTTTGTTTTAACCAATCTTTATAGTCTAGGTATCGGTTATATTTGTTATTAAGTTCTTCGTACTCCTTTTCTGCTTTTTCTAATTCAGAAACAGGCTCGTCTGCTTGAGATTCATATTCAGATTCATCTGATGAATAATCAAGTGCATCACCAGTATTAAATTCTATTTTTTCTATTTCAGGATCGAATAATGTTTCTTGTTCTGGTGTTGTTGTTAGACGGAACTCTGACGAAAATATATTGGTAGTTAATAAAATAAAGCTAAGTAAAAAAGCAAAGTTTTTTGTTTCGATCATAATTCCCCCTAGATAACGTTATTTTCACAATGAAATTTTGCACTACTTTTATTTTACCAAATAAATAAACCAAAAAGCAATGCAAAGTTTCAATTAGGATTAATGCGTGGATTTGATCAAGTTTATATTTTCTTAGAAGTCCCTGTACATAGATAAATGAAGCTCGTAAGCTTTTTCGCCTTCTCTTCTATCTAATTTAAAGCCCCAATCAATTTTTACAGGTGTAGGCTGCAACATACGTATCCCAAAACCAATTGCGTGTCTATAATCGAATCTATTGTTTTTAATTCTGTCATATTGCAAATTAGTCAAACCTTGTTTAGGTGTTTGCCAACCAGCACCGCCATCATAAAAGAATGCACCTTTTATAGAAAAATCTTTGGCAATTGGGAAAATAAGTTCAGCATTTACAAAAGCTGCATTTTTACCACCAATAGAATCACCTGCAAACTGGGGACCAATATCACCGAATAAGAACCCGCGAACACTGGCAGGGCCACCAATATGGAACAGTTCTCTATACGGGATTATAGAATCACCAAGATGACCTACAACGCCAATAAAGCCATGTAAAGCAAAAACTAATTTGTTTTCATCTATTAAAGGAGTATACCAACTTGCATCTACTTCAAATTTTGCAAAACTTAAGCAACCACTTACATTAACTCCCAACTTAGATGTTATTGTACATCTATGTCCTCTGCTTGGGTGCAGAGAATGGTTTCTTGTATCTTGATAAATTTTGTTAATTAATAAAAGCATAGTACCGTTTTTGAATCGCTCATTCATTATTTCTTGTAGTTCAGCTCTTTGGCCAGGAATTGTTAATAGTTGGCTTACTACAGGTCTACGATTTTGTTTAGTATCATCAACACCGATTTTAAACATTATGCTTGTTTCATCTAAAAAACTAGATCTTGAAGTTGTAAAACCAAAACCGACAGACGTTCCCATTACATCTTCAGTAAATCCAGCAACATTTTTAAGTTCTTCAGTATATTGGCTTTTTGTTACATATGCATCATATTCAGCAAGTAGGTTGCGTTCCATAAAGTATGGGTTAGCAACGTTAAATGCTATTGTCCATTCTGCTTGCGACCATTCACCTGTTAAATTCAGCCTATTTCCATTACCCCAAAGATTGTTTTCTGTAATAGAGCCACCGAATTTAAATGATTTTGTGATATCTTGCATATCTGCAGGGTTACCACCAAAGCCCATTTGACCGCCAATTCTACCAGTTTTAATTTCATTTAAAATCAAATCTAAATCAACATTTTCATCATCTAATCTATTTATTTTCCAGTTAGCACCATTTTGCGGGCTGAAATAACCTAATCCTTCAACGCGATCCTTGGATTCATCCATTGCCAATGTAGTGACAAGATCACCTTCATCAATAATAAGTCGTCTTCTTATAACTTTTTCTCTGGTTTTTTTGTTGCCAAAAATATTAATACGATTTGCATAAACTTTATTTGCAAGTTCTATATTAAAAGTGATATCTAATGTTTTTGTTTTTTCATCAGGAATAATAATAGGATCTATATCTGCAAAAATATAACCAAATCTGCCTGTAAAAGTACGCAATCTTTCAATTGAACTCCTTAGGTTGTCCGCAGAATATAGTGCGTTCACAGTTAACGGAAGCAATGAAAGAAAACCTTCTTCACAGGTAATATCGTCACCACCTACAACTTTAACTGATTTAATTGTGTATAAACAATCTTCTTTAATATCAAAAGTAATATCAAATTGTTTAGTAGTAGGGTTCATGGTAGCGTTTGTATTTACAACTTTTGCCATAAAATAACCATTATTTTTATAATAATTTTCTATTACATGCTTGTCCGCTTCTACCATTTCAGGCCTGTAGCTACCGGCTTTTGCTAAAAATCCTAAAACCCAATCTTCTCTAGAATACATAACGCGCTTTAAGCGAGCTGCATTTATATTATCATTACCATTAAAGAATATTCTTCTGATTAAAGATTTTTTATTTTCATTAATATTTATTACAGCAGTAGCTTTCCCGTCTTCTATTTTTAACTCAGAATTTATTTCTGCTAAGTGATAATTTTTTTCTATATATAATTGTTTTAGTTCTTTTTTTATTCTTTCTAAATCTGTTTCATTAATTGTATGTATATCATCAAAAGTAAATTTTTTAGTTATATCGGCTAATGTGACTTGTTTGTTCCCATTTAATATGAATTCTTTTAATTCATATTTTTCATAGGTTACTATATAAAGGTTCATTAAATTATTATCTAATAATTCACCTAATACTTGTATCTGATTAAAATAACTAAAAGGCCTTGCAAGATTGTGTAAGTTTTTTATAATCGAGCTAGTCTTTCTTGGATCAAATATATTGCCTTCACGTACGGGAATACTATTTAAAATAGCTTCGTTTGTTAAATATTTATTTTTATTTTTTCTGACAACAATAATTTTATTTATTGTTAAAGATTCTTCTTGTTCTTTAGAATTATTTATATCTTCTTGAGCTACAACATTAGTAGACACGTTTGTTAAAATAATAAAAAAAATGGTAAAATAGGAAAGAATTAATTTTCTAAATAAGCTCATGCAAAAAGCTCCTGATGGCGTACGTTATTATAATTAAGTTTATAATACTATTTTTTTGTAATTTGGCCAAATTAACTTGAAAGAGAGAATAATGATTAAAAAAGATTTTTTTATAACAAATACCTTGAGTGGCAAAAAAGAAAAATTTGAACCTATAGAAAAAGATAAAGTAAAAATGTATGTTTGTGGGGTTACACCTTATGATTATGCACATATTGGACACGGTAGAGTCTATGTTACCTTTGATGTTCTATATAGATTGCTTAATTTTTTAGAATATAAAGTTAGTTATTGCAGAAACTTTACCGATATTGATGATAAGATTATAAATAAAGCTCAGCAAGAATTTAATGATAAATTTCAATACTCAAAAATATCTGAACGCTATATCAATGCTTTTCATGAAGATATAAAAACTTTAGATTGCCTATCTCCAGATTATGAACCTAAAGTAACAGAAGTTATACCAGAAATAATAGAATTTGTTCAAGGCCTAATTGACAAAAAGATGGCTTATGAAGTTGATGGTGATGTTTATTTTGAAATTAAAGCTTTGCCGGATTACGGCAAATTATCCAAACGCAAATTAGAAGATTTAAAATCAGGCGCTCGTATAGAAGTAGATACAAGAAAGCGAGACCCTTTAGACTTTGCTTTATGGAAATCTGAACCAGAAGGACAATTTTTTAAAAGTCCATGGGGTTATGGCAGACCCGGTTGGCATATTGAATGTTCGGCAATGGCATTAAAATTTCTAGGTGAGCATATAGACATTCATGGTGGTGGTATGGATCTTATTTTCCCGCATCATGAAAATGAAGTTGCACAATCTGAAGGTTTATTTGGACCTGTATTTGCAAGGTATTGGATTCATAATGCATTTGTACGCATAAATAAAGAAAAGATGTCTAAGTCTTTAAATAATTTCTTTACGCTTAGGGATGTATTTAAACAATTTGATCCTATGGTGATCAGATTTTATTATATAAACCACAATTATAATATTCCAATGGATTTCTCTTTTGAAGATTTAGAAAGCACTAAAAAGAGTTATCAAAAACTTTGCAAAGTCTTTGATGGGGTGAGCTTGCAAGATATTGATATTGATCAAGCTTCAAGTTCTCTTGTATTGCAAAAAATGCTTAGTTTTTTATGTGATGATCTTAATATGGCAGGTATGTTAGGTGTAGTGTTTGAAAATATTAACATTTTAGAAAATGATAAGCAGCAAGCAAGTTTAATAAAAAGTTTTTTTAATCAAGTTATGGGTCTGAAATTAATTAAATTAGAAGAGCCTAAAAGAGAAATAACTCCAGAAATTCAAAAATTAATAGATGAAAGAATAGCAGCCCGCGCAGAAAAAAATTGGAAAAAATCTGATGAAATAAGAGATAAATTAAAAGAAATGGGAATTGAAGTTCAAGATAAAATAGTTAAATAAATTTATTATTATATTTGAAGTCTTGGATAAATTAGAAGTTTTTCCAATTAATTCCAAGATTCCAAATATTTAATTTCTTAAAATAACTAATACCATGTTTTTTAAACCAATTTCTTATTTCTTTTTTTCTCCAGATATGTTGTTTATGAAATACATCAGGATTAAAAAATTTATAATTTAACCATGTATTTCTCATTGGTCTTAATACAATATGTTCATCTTCAAAGAATGGTTGATAGTAGCTATAGTATTTATTTATATTTTCTATTGTTCGATTTGGATGCTTTAAAGATAAATTCTCAATTAATCTTATTCTTTCTAAGCACATGTACCAGGCAATTTTAATTCTCATATCTTCAAAATTTACGAATTTAAAATGAATAATACAATGTTCAACATCATTTATGCTAACGATATTTTTAGTTACAGGAAATCTTCCAATATGAATAAAACCTGATGAAGATGTGTTTTTATTGTCTTTCATGCTGCAAACTCCATCGTCATGCATAAATGCGCCAATACCGAGTTTATTAGGAGTCATATGTTCGTCGTCTCTATAATAATCTACTCCTTTCCAAGGATGAATCATTCTTAAAACTAATACTTGTCCGCGGTCAAGTGCTAAAATTTTTTTTCTTAACCAATTGTCTTTGGCGCAATTAGACGTAAGTATTTCATCGGCATCTAAATGGATGAAATGTGTTCCACCTAAAGATCGAGCAGCATTAAGAAGTTCTTGCTTGCTATCAAGTTCTGTTTTATAAAACCAGGCACATTCTTTTTTTTCAATTATTTTTTCAATATTTAATTCTTTACTAAGAGATTTTATAATAGCTACAGTATTGTCAGCGGAATCGTCATCTAAAACGACTATTGAATCTGTGTATACGGCCATTGCGCGAAGTGCGACTTCTATTATAGGAGATTCATTTCTGACCTGCATTAACCCAATAATTTTTGGGGTAATGCAGGTGTTATTCATATTGACTGATAAGATAAATAATAGAACAAGTATTTTTTTCATTAAAACATATTATCAAATTAATTTTAAAAATTAAACTTATTCTAAATATCCTTCAATTTTTAATTTATTAATAATTAAATCAATTGCCTCACTTACAGAAACTTTTTCTGTATCAATTATTAGTTCAGGGTTAGAAGGCGTTTCATACGGATCGCTTATACCAGTGAAATTAGGTATTTTTCCAGCTTTAGCTAATGCATATAAGCCTTTATCATCACGTAATTCACATTCATGTAATGAAGTCGCTACATGAACTTCAATATAGCCACCGTTTTCTAAAATTAGATTTCTATTAGATTGTCTATCATTTTCATAAGGAGACACTAAAGCACATAATGCGATGCCACCATTTTTAGTAATTTCATTTGAAACATATCCTACACGGCGTACGTTAGTAGATCTGTCTTCTTTAGAAAATCCTAATCCCTTTGATAAGTTTAGCCTTACTACATCACCATCTAATAAACTTATTTTACGGTTTTGAATTTCCATTAATTTTATTGCTAATGCATTAGCAATTGTTGATTTACCTGCTCCAGATAAACCAGTAAAGAAAATTGTAAAACCTTGTTTAGAACGTGCAGGAGAAGTTTTTCTTAATTCTTCAGCAATTTCTGGGTAAGTAAACCAAGTTGGCATTTCTTTGCCTTCTTGTAAGATTTTACGTAACTCTGTGCCAGAAATATTTAATACTTTTGTATCTTTAGAAATTTCATCAACAGAGAAGTATTTGTCTTGGTCTGGTACATAAACCATTTCTTTAAATGGTACCATTTTAATACCAATTTCATCTTCATATTTTTTTACTAATTCTTGTGCGTCATATGGACCATAGAAATCTTTGCCATTTTTATCTTTGCCAGGACCTGCATGGTCTCTGCCTACAATAAAGTGTGTCACGCCGTAATTTTTTCTAATTATTGCATGCCACAATGCTTCTTTTGGTCCAGCCATACGCATTGAAATAGGTAGCAAGCTTAGTGTTACTGCTTCTGAAGAAAAATAATTTAATATTTTTTTATAACATTTAACACGTGTAAAATGATCAACGTCCCCAGGTTTTGTTAACCCAACAGCTGGATGAATTAATAAATGTGCGTCTAAGTCTCTTGATGCGCGCATTGTTAATTCTATATGTGCTCTGTGCATTGGGTTTCTTGTTTGGAAAGCCACAATCTTATTAATATTATTACGCTTAAAGTATTCTTTAATTTCTTGCGGTGTTTTACGCAATTCCACAAAATCATAATGTTTAGGCATTGCTATTTTTTCGATTTTACCACCAACGTAATAATCTTTTGTAGTATTAAATAAATAATTTACTCCAGGATGTGTTGTATCTGTGGTTGAAAAAACACCTTGTGCTTCTGCAGTTTTATTTGGCTTATAAACATCTTCTACATATAAATTAGCAAGTGGGTGACCTTCTTGACCTTTTAAGACTATTTTGCATCCAGGGTTTATCTTCTTTGCGAAATCTTCTGAGATGTCTAATGTTATTGGCATTGGCCAAACTGTTCCATCAGTTAATCTCATTTCTTCTATTACTTTAGTATAATCGCTTTGATTCATAAAGCCTTTGAGCGGTGCAAATCCTTCGTTTAATATTAACTCAAGATCACATAATTGTCGTTGGGTTAAAGTTAATGATTCTTCCGTAGGAATAGATATGGCCCATGCATTAATGCAATAGGTAAAAATAAAAATATAACGTAATAACTTCATAACAGCATTCTCCTTTTTTTTGTTAAATACCAACTATTAACATTCTTACTATTTTTAACAGTTGAAATCAATAAGAGTTTTTTATTATGGTTTGCGTATGAAACAAAATTTATTTTTTATATATTTTTTAAATTTATTTCTTTTTACTCCCATTCATAGTCAACTAATGAGAACCTATGAATATTATACTGATTTGTGGCAACAGGATATGATTCCTCTAGAATATCCTGCCTATCATTTGTTAAAAAAAAATCCTATTTTAACAAATGTAAATTATCTAGCCATTCCTTGGGCTTATCTTATTGATACAAACAGATTAGATTTAGTTCCAAAAATTAAATTAAATGGTGGCTTTACCATTACCAGAAGTGTTCATTTTGAAAAATTATTTCCTATTTTAAGTGAGATTGGAATTAATGTTATATTTACTCCACACGCAACTTTAAAAGAATATAAAAGCATTAAAGTTCTACCCATGCCCCATTTTAATTTAAACGGTACTTTGCCCAATAAGAATAAAGACATATTTTATTCATTTATAGGTTGTGAAGATAATCCACTAAGAAAAAAAATTTTTCGGGCAAAACATTCAAAAAAAGCCGTTATAATTAAAAGAAAAACGCTACATTTTTATATTGATATATGGGAAAAATCGCAAGAAGCTAAAATTAGAAAAGAACAAGAGAAAATTGAATACCAAAATATTCTTTCACGTTCTAGATTTTCTTTATGCCCAAATGGAAGAGGACCTGGGACATTAAGGTTTTGGGAATCTTTACAAGCAGGTGCTATTCCAGTTTTGATCGAATGTAATTTGGCATTGCCTTCTGGTTTTGACTGGGAATCTTGCATTGTTAAGATTTCAGAAATAGATATAAATAATATTTCTGAAATCTTAACATCGATATCGCAAGATCAAGAAGCAAAAATGAGAAAAAAATGTTTAAGAGCTCACAAATTATTTTCAAATAATAATCTTATAAAAGTTATTAAGAATTATTATGAAAATAATATAATTACCAATTAAAATCTTTTTCATATCCTAAATTAATTAAAAGTGACCCTGCAAGCCTTTTAAAATGATTTTTATGATCATCATTAAAATGCTTTTTCCAAGAGCCTATTTTTCCTTTTCTAAATGTATTTGATTCACCAAATAAATTTTTAGCAACTTCTTTAATTTCTTTATCACTTAAGTGTTTGCCTAAATGATGAGCAATTTTTTTAATCTCTGCAAGTTGTTTTTCTAATGTTCCACCACCTTTTGGTCCTACTAAATTTTCAAATTTAATATTGCAAATTCCAGGAACTTTTTGCCAACCTAAATACTCACTATAAAATTGATTTATTCCATGAGTAGTATTACCAGTTGGGTTTTTATAATCCATGAAGCTTTGTAACTGATATTTAATTTGAGGATTATTTTGGTGGTTTTTAATTTTCAACAAACTCTGCTGCCATTCCAAATAGCTCTTTTGAGATTCTTCAGCAGAAGATCTGTAAATGTCATAATAAGGCGCACCTCTATCAATTAAGTGTGAGATTTTTTCCGAAAAGCTTAAATTTTCATACTGCCAAAAACTTTTCAGCTTCTCTCTCATTTCAGGATTGTCTTTGTAAACATTAATCCTTATTATAACATGGTAAATAAATGAAATTAATTGATCTCTAGGGTCACGTATTATAAAAAAACTTTTACGATTATTTATAATACTTATTTTATCAGGGCTATATCTGGCATGCGCATATGAGCATAATTCTTTATCTTTAATAATAAGTTGAATGCATTTTTGCAATAAATGAGTTCCACACTTAGGTATGGAAATAATTAAAGGCCTTGTGTCTTGTTTTGCTAATAATGGTGTTACAAAACAACTTATTATTGTTAGATATTTAAGAAAATTAATCATATTATTTTTCCTTACCAATTAAAATCTTTTTCATATTTAAGATCAATTAGCAATTGACCGGCATGTTTTTTAAATAAGTGTACATGTTCTTTCGAGAAATATTTTCTCCAAGCGCCTTTTTTGCCTTCTCTGAAAGTTCCCGCTTTTCCAAAAGTTTCTTTATAACAGTTGCTTATTAAATCTTCTGTCGGTTTTACTTTGATATGAGAACAGATTTTTTTTATTGTATTAATTTGTATGTTTTTATCCTTAGATATTAAATCTTCAAATTTTACAGAAAGTACATTTGGACTATTAATCCAAGGAATATATGACTTATAAAATTCATTAACATTCTGTATTAATATTGTTAAGAAATCATTCCAATCAAATGGATATAATTTTTTAGTTTGCGAGAAAGGAATTTGGCTAGGATCTTTAATTACCCAAAAGATATAAGAAATTAATTGGTCTCTAGGGTCACGGTATAAAAATATAGATCTGAAATTCTGTTTTGTTAAACTATTTGAAGCATAGGTTGAATACGGTATATGCCAAAAAATAAATTCTTTGCTAGGGTCAAAAGTAGGTAAATGATCTTCTCTTCCAGATTTAAAATGAGAACAATGTTTATATTTTTTTTTAGTTAAAAAGGTGATTGTTTCTTTAAGTAAGTGAGTCCCGCATTTTGGAATAGAAGAAAAAAATATTTTCTCTGAATTTTGGGCATTGCCTATCGTTGAAAATAATAAGCTAAAAATAAAAGCATTAAACTTAAGTGACATAGCGATCTCCTTTATATGATTATGGAACAACTTTTTGCACAAAATTGTGCAAATTCTTTAGTTTTTAATTTCATAAATTCTGATGCCGGATTAATTAAACTATTAAATAAATTAACAAAACCAGTATTTTTTTCTGTTGGTAAATGCCATATTGTAAAATTAGCTTCATTTCCTGAAACATTATTAAAAAGATGGGATGTCCAAATACGTTTTATATATTTTTTTGCATATCCTTGAGTTAAATTAAGCTTAAAATAAATAAAGCTTAAAACATGTTCTTCTGTAACAAATTTTTTTTTATTCGTTTTAAACCGATATAGCATATTTTTCCATACAGGATTAATCTCGCGAGATATATTATTTAATGTTTCATAATCACAGGCAATTATTTCTGCGCCAAAATGCTTTGGAAATGTATCTATTTTTTGGTTTAAGATATCTTGATATATTGTCTGATAGTCTATACGTGTTAATGTGCCAATAGAATAATGTGGAGAATATCCTAGGTCATAATTTAATAGTTTATATTTTTCTATATCTTTCAATATTAGATTTGCGGATTTGGTCCAAATGCAATCGCTATCTAAGATTATTATTTTGTCATTTTGGTTGCAATTTAATGATAAATAATTTATCACATCCAGCATGTAGAATGAATTTCTAAAATGGGCATAAAAATCTTTAGGAGTTTGATATGTCATAGGAATATTTATTATTTCTACACCGATTGCTTTAAGCAATAAATCAAATTGTAAGGGTATAGTGTCTTTATTTGTAAAAAGAATATGTTTAGCATTAGGATTAAATTTTTTGCTGGATGCAAACATTACACAAGCGCATTGCCAATAAATTTTTTGAAATTCATCACTAGAAGATTTGTTGTAACTATTATTATTTGGATAAAGTGATTCTTCTTCTTTTGAATCACAGTATAATCTGGTCACTATATACACTTCGCAATGATTTAAAGTAATATAACTAAATAATAATAAATTTAATAAACAAATTAAATTCTTCAATTTTCTCCCCTTTGCCCGACGTAGCCTAGGGCGAAGCTTGGGTTAAATAATTTTCTAAAAGTTAGCTTATTTTAAAATAATTGTCTAAATTCTTATTTAATATTTTTATAACTCGAGGGAATCTATGAAAATCATTAAATTAATTTTATTTTTTAATATTTTATTTTGTTTAAATTCAATAATCTCTGAGCAGATTATAACTAATAGGCCAGTATCTCAAGTAGGTGATAGTATTGCTCGGTTTATTTTAGCAAAACTTTTATCAATAAAATATGATATTCCATTTTATTATTCACCGTTTAGATATAGTGATTTATTTATTTTGGATATTAAAGAAAAAAGAATTAATAACCAAGAAATCAAGGATTTTACAGATATTATTTATGCAGATATTAAAGATATAAATAATGTTAAATATAAAAATTTAGATGTGTTATTAAGACCCCATTTGGGTGTAAAAATTCAACCAATGAATAAAGATTGGTGGAATCTTATTAAAAAATTAATAAGATTCAAAAATATACCTAATGTTAAACCTTTGCCAAAAGATAAAATTACTATAGCACTACATATAAGAAAAGGTAATGGTGGCGGAGAAGTATATGATGGCGAGCAATCTTCTTTACAGTATTTTAATTTTAATAGGTCTGATGTAGTTTATGTAAATAATTATTTTAATTATCCGTTTGATCTTGCTCATTATCAAAGATTAGAAAATGGTGAAATTGTAAATGCAATAGGTCCCAAAACCAAAAGCTCTGTAGATAATGACTCAATATTATCATTAGATAAAATTGAGCGTTATATGACAAAATTTCCCCCAGAACAATATTATGTCGATCAAATTTGCAAAGTAGCGGATGAATTGAAAATGCATAAATTATTTATAGAAATTTTTACCGATGACAATAATCCATATGCGTTAATTGATAGATTAAAGAAAGCTGCAAATAGAAAAAATATTGTATTTTATTATCAAGATAATAGAAAACTATCTTTTAAAGAACGTATTTATACAGATTTATATAAAATGTCACTTTTTGATGGTTTAATTAGGTCAGAATCATATTTTCCTAGAATATCCGAAATTATGGGTAATCATAAATTTGTTATTTTTCCGTTAGATTGTATCTGGCAAGAAAATAAACTTATTATGACAAAAATAGCTATTAAAGGGTCAATATCTAGTTTGAATAAATAATTTATTTAAAATAATCTCTAATAGTTCTGACAAAGTTTTTACCAGAAAATAAAGAATAAGCCTTTATGCAGTTGATAGACATTTGGGTATATTTTTCTGCGCTAATATTAGATAAAATTGTAGGTATGTTTTTTACATTTTTTTCTTCTAATTTAATAATGCAGCTATTCCAATCAAATCCAGCAGGAAGCATCATATCATCAGCAATTAAAACAGGAACAGAACCTGATTTTAGTGATTCCCAAAATCTTATAGTGCTAGCCCCAGTACCACGGGGGCACAAAGAAAATATTGAACGGGCTAAAACATCTTGATATTCTTTTTTTTCTTTATTTTGTCTAAGTTCTAGTTCTTTTGAATTCTGTTTATTTATCCAAAAATGCCAATCTTTGCGTTCAATAATAACCGTATTTTTGGAGTGTTTCATATTAAAGATCTCTTTGCGTGTCCAATGCGTTCTTTCTAATCCAATAAAAGAATAAAAAATATCTTTATTTAATCTAGGTGAAATGCCATTTACGGCTACATGAGCAAATGGCAAAACTGTTATATTTTTATATTGTTTATTAACATGGGGAGCAAATAAAACATTTATGCCTATTTTTTCTAAAATAGGCATAATTTTTTCGTAATCGATATGTTGGCAAATAGTAAAGCCACCATTTAATTTAATGTTAGGCGCTTTATCCAATTGGTTCTTATGTATTAACTGTGTCCATGGAACTGCCAAATAATTAATATTTTTTTTAATTGGATTTTTTTTTAATAGTTTATATGCAAGATACTCTGTAGGGACAGGTTCTTCTTTAAATAAATCTAAATAATATTCATGAAAAATTAAACTATTTATTGTGTTGCTAACAAGACAGCTTAATAAAAAAAATATTAGTTTTTTGTTCATACTTTATTTTGTTTTTTTAAGTACATACTCAAGTTGCGCTATTTTATTGTCTATTCCAACAGTCCAATTAGCATGATGTAAAAGTATGTTTTCTGGTAATTGTAATTCAATGCCCGGAACCCATCTAGATCCTGTAAACATTCCGCCTGTATTATATTCTTTTGGCAACTGTGACCATTTGATGTTATTCAATCTACCTTGTTTAATAAAGAAGTTAAGAACATCTTCTTCAGAAAGTTTTGGATTCTTTAACATGAATTTTTTGATGTCTATCCATAACTTTAAATTCTTTTCATTACCAATCATAGCAAAGAAGCCAGTGCAACAATTAGGTAATTTTTCTGAAGATTTTTGAATTACAAATTCATATGTTTTCATTAATTTTTTTAATTCTTTTTCAACAGGTCTAATAAAAATAATATCTACATCAGAAAAGATAAAAATTTTGTTCTTATTAGATTTGATAGCATTAATTATCACATCTACTTTATCAAGCATTGTGGTGTTCCAACCCTCACTATTAAATTGACCTGTAGGGCATTGTTGTTTAAATGTATCTATTATAAGATTGAAATTATCTTTAATGCTCGGTAAAAAGTATTTATCCACTAAGATTTTATGTGAGGGTGTATATAATGCATACATTTTTATTCTTGTATCAGCAGGTTTTGAAAAAAGCGCAGAACTGGAAATTATAGAAATTAACAAAATTATTTTTTTCATTTTTAACATTCTATCCCCTTTTTATTTTTAAATTATTACAAATTTCTTTTTTTAGAAAAGTTAAACTAATATAACCAGAACGGTATATTAGTTCATAGCCATTTTTAATTAATCGTTTTATTATTTTATCGGCTTTGTTTTTACTTGCTGGAATATCTTTATTTTGTTTTAGATTGTTTCCTGCAAATTCATCAAATTCAAAACAAAGACAATCAATATCAATTTTTTCTTTTAATATATAGTTAATTACAGCTATCTCTGCACCTTCAATATCTAATTTTAATAAGTTTAATTTTTTATGTTTAAATTTATTCATTAATGTTTTTAGGGTATAACATTGAGCTTCAAAGTAAGTTTCTGTTTTTTGCAAATTTGTTATTGAATGAGAGACATGAGCAGGGTCTTGAGGAGAATAAAAACGGATTGTTGTATTTTTATTCCAAATTCCAAATGGATGAAAATGAAATTTATTTAAAATAGCTTTATTTGCATTATAAGCTATTTTATCTGGACCTGAATAAAATGGTATATTTTGATTAGTATTTTCTTCTAAGTTCTTAATGTGTTGAATAGCTCTAGGTGTAGGATCAAAACAAAAAACATTACAATTAAAGTTTTTTATTAAATTAATATCAAAACTA
>JARLHJ010000043.1 GCA_031292305.1 Candidatus Babeliales bacterium | reverse complement strand
TTGCGTGTAAGTTCAAAAAAAATATTTGCAGAACGGTCACTTAAAGAAGTTATATAAAGTGAATTATAATTTTTTATTATATTTAAATCCAAATCATGAATATCTAAGTCTTTATTTGCGCCGCGATAAGCTAATACAACTCGATCGCCTGAAGGGCAGGGAAATATTACAGATATTGCAGTAGGTAAAGTATCAGAATATATAACATGCGAAATGTCTATGCTTTCTTTTTTTAAATCACTTACAACAAAATCGGCCTGACAATCTCTGCCTAATTTAAAGACGGCACTTACATCAAGCCCGAGTCTTTTAAACGCAACAGCAGAATTTGTAGCCCCTCCACCAGAATAATAATTTAATTCTTTAAGGTCTACTTTAGCACCCTCTTCTAATAATACATATTTTTTGTCTTCGCCATTCTTTGGCAATGACACTGTATCTAGATCTTTATAATGCAAAAAGATATCTTGGGTCGCCCCGCCGATTGTAAGAACTTTTATTTGTTTTTTCATAACATTTATTTTAGAGTTATTATCATTAATAGCCACATACAATATTATTCAAATCAGGTATTAATGACGTATTTTCATTAATTAATCTCTTTCTTTCAAGATAATATTTATAAAAAATACTTTTAGTTCGCATATTACCGCGAGTTTCACTTTGTATCAAGTTTCTGCAATATAATTCATTCTTTTCGGATCTAAACCACACACCTTTGCGCAATAATGTATTAACCGAATCGCAATTATTTAAATATACAGCTATTAACAATGCGTTTTCCGCTCCTTTAATTACATTAATATCTTCTGCTTGTAAAACATATTCAACAAACCTTTCTGCTATTTTTGTTATTTGTGAACCTGAATTCAAAAGATTCAAAAAATTAAGTCTGGTGCCAGTAGATTCTATAGTAATATCTGCACCTAATTCAAGTAGTCTAAATAAATTTTGACCTGTGGCTTCATCAATCGGGACATAAACTTCATTTAACAATGTATTACCCGATTTTTGTAGATTAATATCTACTCCGTAATCTATTAATAAATTAAAAATTTTTAATTTTCTTTCAGGTAAAGTTAAAATTTCTTTATCTTTTAAATATTTTATATCAGATAAATCTGTTGCAATATTTAAAAGTATATTAATGTACTTGTTAGAGTTAGATGCGATTTCTATGTCAACCCCTAGACTCATTAACATCTCTACTGCTAAAATATTTCCTTGTTGAACTGCAATAAATAAAACTGTAACATCAGGATAATTTGGTATATTTATAGTCTTATTGATATCTATTTTATATTTTAGGAATAATTTGGCGATTTCAAGAGCCTGTGCAGCATTTAAATTTTCAAATCTAGGGTTTGTGGCAAGTACTAAATAATAAAAAGCATATTTATTATCATAATTATCAACTTTTAATAATTTTCGATTTCCTCTAGATCGCCATTTTCTATAGCTTTCTGCAAAGAGCTTACTTTGGGTAAACTTACCGGAACGTTATATTCATGCTTCATTTGTTTTCTTACAAAGTAATCATTATAATCTTTTTGCCATTTAGTTTTATTCTTATATTCATGAGAATATGAACCTGAACTACTTGATGAAGATGCGTTTGCACTGGAAGGTATGGTATTTGTTGTTAAATTATACTGCCTTACCAATAGTTGAATTTCTGGTCTATCTTCAATCAAATTATCAAAAAATGTATAATATTTTTCTGAATTACAGACTACCCCATAATGTAATAATCTAGTAACTAAATCTACATCATTAAGGTAAGCTGCTATTAACAATGCATTCTCTGCACCTTTGACAACTTCTGCTGGACTATCTTTAAGTTCATCTTCCATAAAATTAAGGAAACCCCTTACATATTTTAAGATTTTAGGAGTTTTTAATTGATCAAAAAATGTTTTATTTTCATAACTTGATACTATATCAAGTCCAGAGTTCATTAATAAATTAAATAATTCCTGAGACAAACTAGAAAAATCACTTATTAAAAAACATACTAAATTTTGAATACGCCCGGGATGAGTCGAAATGTTAACATCAGCACCTAACTTAATTAAAAGAAAAACAGCTCGATAGTTTTTTTGTAAAATTGCATCATACAAAGCTGTGTGATTACCATCAAATCCAAATTGATTAATATCTACACCGTACATAATAAATAACTTTCCAATATCTTCAGCTAATTTAAAATTTAAATCAAAACGATTATTCCAATCATCGACTGTATCGGCAAACACGCCCTTATTATGATAAATAGCTCTGGTTAAATCTAAAAACGCTCTGCAGGCATTGACACCATTTTTTAAAAGATTTTCAATGTCTTTTAAACTGCCATTATAAATAGCACTTGCAAGCATATCTCTATCTAATTTAGGTGGTACGTAATCAATTTCCATTGATTGAGCAGAACTGCTTTCGTAACTTTGATTTGAAATATTATTTTGATTAGCTATTTTTATATTGTCACTAGGCGATAATGTTATATTTCTTAATCCAATACTTTTAATTTTATTAATAATATTTCTATCTGATTCATTAAATGAGTCTGATTTTCGATATATTAGCTCAGTTAAAATAACATCCAAATGTTTTTTATTATGATTATCTTTTTTTAAAAATGCCTCTATTAAAACAATCAACAAAGACTTGCCATTGATTTTATGATCACTTGGATTTTCACAATTAATTATTAATTTATGTAATACTTTTGTAATTCTGTTTTTGCCATAGATCTCATCTAAAATATCTTCATAATCACATAATTCACAACTTTCAATTTCACATTTTGAAAGTTCTTGATAAGTCTCGTTAGTTAATTTTTTTCTTTTAAAAGAGGGTTGATCTATTTCTGGCTTACCATGGCCAATGTTAGAATTTAATGAATTGCGGTTAATTAAAGCACCTGACTGATTAAAATCTATTTCCATAGCGTCAGGTTCAGATCCTTTTAAAACAAAAGCCATAACCAAAATTAAATATATATTTCTTTTCATAATTAGTACTCGCGCAAGGTTGTTTAATTGAGATTAGCTAAACTTTTGATAATTTAAATTCAGATTTTTGAAAACATTCTGAAAATTAATTTTTACTTAATATTACATTTATGATTATAAGCTATTGGGGATAGAAATTCAAATAGGGATAATTTTGAAACGATCTAATGATTTTAAGGTGATTTAGCTAGCAGGGATATTAAAAATATCCCTGCTAATTTTTTTGAAGCTTATGAAACCTTAGGCATTAATACATGGCCTAAAACTTCATTAACGCTTTCTACAAAAATAATATCAATACCAGCAAGAACGTCTTCAAGACCAATCAAGTCGTTTTTGTTTTTATTAGGCAAGATAACATGGCCAATGCCATTGCGTTTTGCAGCTAATATTTTTTCTTTAACGCCACCGATTGGCATAACATCACCTTGAAGATTAAGCTCTCCAGTCATTGCATACCCTGAATTTATAGGCCTTTTAGTCAATACTGATAATATTGCTGAAAGCATAGTAATACCAGCAGAAGGACCATCTTTTGGTATGCCACCTGCAGGGAAATGCACATGAATATCATTGCTTGTAAAGAGACTTTGATCGATTGCAAATTCTGCAGCATGAGCACGAGCGTAACTCATAGCAGCTTGTGCAGATTCTTTCATAACGTCACCAAGCTGACCAGTTAAAATTAAACTACCTTTACCCGGCATTAAAATTGCTTCTATTTTAAGCATTTCTCCGCCGTATTGGGTCCAACCTAAACCATTACTTATTCCAACTTGATTTGCTTTGTTTACATAATCATTCACAAATTTCTTAGGTCCTAAGAATTTGTCCATATTGTCTTGATGCAATTTAGGAACATTGCCATTTTCGACAAAGCCACGTGCAATTTTAGAACATAGCTTTTTGATTAATCTATCTAATTCACGCACACCAGATTCGCGAGTATAATTTTGAATTAAGTCTTCAAGTATATAATCTTCAATCTTAATGCCTTTATCAGATAAACCTGTGTCATGAATAGATTTTCTTACAAGATGTTGTTTTGCAATATTTAGCTTTTCTTCTTGTGTGTATCCAGAAAGATGTATCATTTCCATACGATCTCTTAAAGGTTCAGAAATTGAATCAATGCTATTTGCAGTTGCAATAAACATTACCTTAGAAAGATCAAAAGGAATACCTAAATAATTATCATGAAAAGTCTTGTTTTGTTGTGGATCAAGAACTTCTAGCATAGCTGCTGAAGGATCTCCTCTAAAGTCTGATCCTATTTTATCAAGCTCATCGATAATAATTACAGGATTACATGTTGCTGCTTTTCTCATTCCCTGAATAAATCTACCTGGCATTGCACCAACATAAGTTCTTCTATGCCCACGAATTTCTGCCTCATCTTTAATACCACCTAAAGATATTCTAAAATGTTCGCGGCCTAAACTTTTTGCAATAGATTTACCTAAAGAAGTCTTACCTGTACCTGGAGGACCTACAAAACATAAAATTGGTGAATAGCCATCAGTTTTTAATGTCTTTATAGAAATAAAATCAAGAATTCTATCTTTTATTTCTTTTAATCCATAATGATCTTCATCAAGAACTTTTTTAGCGTGCATAATATCAAGATTATCAACAGTTTCTTTTGCCCAAGGTAAATTTAATACCCACTCTAAATAGTTTCTTATAACTGCTGCTTCCATTGAATCTGGTGCAGTTTTTTCAAGACGATTAACTTGACGCATGATTTCTGTATAAACTTCTTCTGTGAGTGGCAGAGCGTCTAACTTCTCACGCATTAAATCAATTTCTTCAGCGTCATCTTCGCCTAGTTCTTTTTTAATTGCTTTAAGCTGTTCGCGCAAATAAAACTCTTTTTGGGATTTATTCATAGAATCGCGAGCATTGTTTCTAACTCTTTCTTGAACTTCCGAAAGTTCGAATTCTTTATAAAGAAAGTGATAAATGCCTTTTATTAAATCACATTGTGTTTGTTTTTCTAAAAGATCCTGAGATTGTTCTACAGAAAGATTTAAATGTGAAATAATAAAATCCGCAATTTTTTCTGGGTCTTGCATTTTAGAAAGAATGATATGAAAATCAGGGCTAAATGATTGCCCTGATGTAGCCATTTTTTCTGCAAGGTCTTTTATATTTTTTACCGAAGCTTTTATCTCCTCTTCATCCCCTCTATCCATTTCAATTTTTTCTATTTGTGCCACCAAAATTCCATCTTCTGTCTGAATTTCTAGAGCTTTGGCTTTGCACATACCTTGAACCAAAATTTTAATTCCCCCATCTGGAATCTTAACAATGCGCATTATAGATGCCAAAGTTCCAACATCATATAAATCTTTTGTCCCTATTGCTTCATTTGTGCTCGTTGTTTGTTTTTTTGAAGACAGGATAAAAACTAATTTAGAGCCCTCTAGGGCGCTATTAATTCCTTTCACTATTCTGTCGTCTATTACCAACAAAGGAACAATCATATGAGGAAATACAACAACATCCATTGTTGGAACAATGGGTATTATTTTGGGAATGGCATTGGTAGGCTTTTTTGGAAACGTCTCCATTTACTCCCCTTTATTTTTTTATACACAATTCTTTATTTAGCTTAAATTCGCGGGTCTTTAAAAACAATAATTTTAAATTTTTTGGACTTTAATAATTTAAATGTGCATACTTTCATATTAGGTGAATTATGAAAAAAATATCGAACTTGGCCTGGATAGACCTAGAAATGACTGGTTTAGATGCAAACAACGATGTGATCGTCGAAATTGCATGTATTGTTACTGATAAAGATCTAAATATTATAGCTGAGGGACCTTCTTTGGTAATTAATACCAGCGAAGAAAAACTTTCGGCAATGAATGATTGGGTAAAAAACACCCATTCTAAATCTGGATTAATAGATTTAATTCGAACATCTTCTATAACTTGCGAATTCGCACAAACTAAAGCTCTAGAATTTTTCGAACAATTTTGTTTTGTCGGAGTTTCCCCTTTATGTGGAAATTCAATTTGGAACGATAGAATATTTTTAAGAAAATATATGCCAGCTTTAGATAGTTTTTTTAATTATAGAATTATTGATGTTTCATCTGTTAAAGAAATTGTAAAACGTTGGTATCCTGATAACCCAAATATTAATTTTACCAAAAAAGAGTCGCATCGAGCTTTAACTGATATTCGAGAATCTATTAATGAGCTTAATCATTATAGAAAGACCTTTTTTATAAATACTAATTAATATCTAATTCATATTTAAGTCCTAGTGGAATAGTATTTAATTTTTGTTTGTCATCTAAAGAAATATTTAATACATTTTGCTTTAATTGCAACTTGCTTATTGATTTAATGCGATTTAATTGAAGTTTACTGTATATACTTGGGGTTAATTCTAAAACTCCAATTTCATACGGTTGCAATCTACTATTTAAATTCACCTTTTGTCCGTTAGCTTCAGTTGTTGTAGCCGTAGCTACAATAACATATGGCTTTTCTTTATTTACTTTTTCACTAGAAATTATTACTGCAGGTCTAGATTTTGGATCCGAGATATCTGGACTAAGCCAATATACTTCACCTGTTTTTGGAATGCTCAATTCTGTTATTATTATTTTGTTGCTTAACGAATATGCTAGCTTATTATCATTTAACCATAATAAATTTTTAACAGGTCCTACACTTGCATATGATTTATTTTGATGATTATATGTACGTATATCAAAAATATTAGTTTCAGTTTTATCTTTTAAGTTCCAAACTTTTATTGTCCCGTCTGCAGACCCTGTCGCTAAATTATTTTCATCTGGAGATAAAGCCATTTTTATAACATTTTTATGATTGCCAATTTTACCCCATTTTTTTATATCTTCACCCGAAAAGAGAATATCCCCATTTTTAGAAATACCAATATATTTTATTTCATTATTATTTTTTAAATAAGTAATATCAATTGCTTGTGGGAATTCAATTTCTCTATTTGGATCTTTGTCTATGTCTTCATAATTATCCCACATTAATAATTCTTTTTTATTAAATGCAATAATCTTATTGTCGACCCACATAACTGATTGATTTATTTCATTCATAGGTTTTGATAATGTTATAAAATCATTGTATTTAATTTCAGAAATAGAACCACATTTTTTTAACCCTTTTACTGGAGTATTTCTTATGGGTGAAGGAGGTTTGCTACTATATGAAGATGAGCTAAATGAAGATGAGCTAAACGAACTCGGGGAACTAGCAACCCTACCTAATTCTATAGCGCTCGATTTGGAAAATTCTCTAGATAAATCAGATGGGGAAACACTTCCGGGCCTAAAATTCCAACTACAACCTGAAGAGCTACCTAAGGATGAAGCTCCACTTCTTTTAGGTGTTGCTATAGGAGAACCTAACTCCGGAAACTCCTCGTCTTCCTGAGGATTATAAATTCCAATCCTATTTCCTGCACCAAAAACTAATGAATTACCATCTGGCCCCCAATAAAGTGAGGTTATAGGTGCATTTATTACTTTAAAATTTATTGGTTCTGCAGGCAATCTGTTAAATTTGCTGCCAATGACTATATAAATATTACCATTTTCCATTCCAATAGCAGTTTTATTAAAGGTTTCAGAATAAGATATCGCTGTTACATTTTCTGCGACATCTAACTTGGGGGCCAATTCATTGCCTGAAAAACTAAAAAATCTAATCTTATTATCATTTGTTACTATTATTAAATTTTCTGAAGAATTTGAGAGTAAGATAGAATTTAATGAAATCTCTGAAATCTGCTTTATTACTTCTTTAGAATTATCGGAATTAGAGTAAAAAAATAACAAACTTACCGATAAAAACATTAAGGTTGATATTTGATTTTTCATGTTAATTTCCTAGGTCTAATATTTGTTTAAGTCTTTCTTTAGTTTCATCTAACGACTCATTACTTGAAAATTGACGTGGATTTAAATACTTTAGATTAGATTTGTTCTCACTTAGAATTTTATCTAAATATACAGATGCAACGCGCTCGTTTTTATTCTGATCTACTAGTATAACATCTTGTACTTGCGATTGATCCGGCAACTTTAAGGATTTAGGAATTAAGGGTATTATAGTAATTATATCACTAATATCATTTACATTATTACCTGAAATAACCATATAAGGCCTGTCATTAAATAGCTTAATTTCACCTTGCTTAACTACCTGAGCCATAATTCCAAAGTGGGTGATAAAAGTCATTGCTATTATTATATATTTTAATTTCATGATTTTTTACCCTTTTTACCTGGAAGCCTATATTACATTTCTATTATAATTAAAAACAACTTCTATATTCAAGGGTTTTATACAATTAAGCTGTCTTATAATGGCTTACCAGGTTTGGACACTTATATTAAATGCTTATTGCAATTATTTTAAAATTTATTATAGTTATAATATAGGTGTTAGAAAATAACTTTTTTTAAAGACAGCTTAGGAAAAAAATGGCATTTTCTAAATTTTTGTTAAATTTATTAATAACTTTAATAGTTTTTAATGCAACTGCTCAGGAAAAAAAAGTAGATGATCAATTTATGAATAGTTTGCCCGAAGATGTTTTATATTTCTTAAATAATTATTTAATTGGTAATAAATTAACAATAAACGAAGAATTTACTTCAGCTCAAAAATTAATTCTTGCAGAAATTAACGCCCAAGAATTGCCAAAATATATTAATCACGAATTAATAATAAATTCTTTAAAAAATGGAATTATATTAATTACTAATTTAGAAACTGGAAAATCCCATACTATACCTTTAAGGAAAGATTCTACATGGATAGAAACAAGTAGTAACAATAAATTTATTTATGTAAACCAAAAAGATTACATTAGAGTTATCAATTTGCAACAAGGCACAAGCCAATATTTTACAAAAGAAGGTAGGATTTACTCTATTAAATTAAGCCCTGATAATAAATTTCTTGTTATTAATTACATGAACAATATGGGTAAAATAAGCACCTTTAATTTAGAAAATTATAAATCTAAATCTATTAGTCATAATTATCTTGCAAACCCTGTATTTAGCAAAAACAATAAATTTCTTGTTCTAGGACAAGCTCCAATAGCAAAAATAATTAATTTTGATTGTAAAGTTATTGATACTATTGAACATAATTCAATCATTCATGATGTAGAAATAACCCAAAATAGCGAATATGTTATTACTAGTTCTTTGGATGGTGTTACAACAATTACAGATATAAACACTTTAGATAAAACTCAAATAATTCATCCGAAAAAAACTAGTTTAATAAAAACTAGCCCAGACAGTAACATTCTTTTGATTGCTTATACAGATGGATCAATAAAAATAATAGATCTTAAAACTAAAAAAGAGATAATTAGTGATATAAAAAAACATGAAGGCGAAATATTTGATATTGCAATAAGTTCAAACAGTGAGTTTGCTATAACATCTTGCGCTAATGGAACATTAAATATCATAGATTTAATTTTTAAATCTATCAAAACCATTCAGCTTGAAGAAGGAATATACTCATTAATAATTAGTCCAAATAGCAAATACATAGTTGTTCGCTGCAATGAAAATATCGCCAGAATTATAAATCTGAAGTCTGGTGAAATTATTGATAGCATAATTCATGATAAGTTAATTAATAAAATAAAAGCAACTTCTGACAGCAAGTTTATTTTAACTTGCTCTAATGATAGTACCGCCAAAGTTACAGATCTTACGAACAAAAAAACCTTAACTATTGATCACGATCAAGAATGTAACGATATTGAATTCTCTAAAAACTTACAGTACATTATTACTAAAACTGATAAAAATGTTGCCATAACGAACATTAATAGAGAAATCTTAAAAAGCTTAAACTTCATGCAAATTAAGCTCATTCTTTGGTTATTTCATGTCAGTAAAATTACAAAAGAAGTGATTGGTAATGATAGACGATTCCCGGTATATTTGAATAAAGAACAAACTCAAATATTTCTTTCCTTAAATACATTTATTCAAGAGGCTTTAAAAACAAATTATATTTTGAAAAACAAAGAAACTAAAGAACTTTTGTAAAAAACATTATATATTTTTAAAATCTCACTTATATTAATAATATAAGCTATTTACTATTGAATTTTATTGTATTACAATTTTTTTAAAAATTACCAAGAGAAGATTTATGAATGGCACAATTATTCAAGTCAGCGGGACAATTGTTGATGTGCAGTTTCCAAGAGAAGTAGTCCCTCAGATATCTAATTTACTTTATATAATATTTCCATCAGGTAAAAAATCTGCAATTGAAGTTGCTCAGCAACTTGGTGATGGCAAAGTCCGATGCATTGCTATAGAAAATATTGATGGTATTTATAGAGGCTTAGAGGTAATGGATACCAAAGAATCTATCAAAGTACCAGTTGGCCCAGAAGTATTAGGCCATATTTATAATACTTTAGGTGAGCCAATTGATGGTAGTCAACCGATCAAAGATCAAAAAAAATGGTCTATTTATAGAGAAACTCCTTCTTTTATTGAACAAAAAATTGAAAATGAAATTCAAGAAACCGGAATTAAAGTAATTGATTTAATGTGCCCTTATATAAGAGGTTCAAAAATTGGTCTCTTTGGTGGTGCCGGAGTTGGTAAAACTATTTTAGTTACAGAATTAATTAGAAACATCGCAAGAGAACATGGCGGAGTTTCTGTTTTTACGGGCATAGGCGAACGAACAAGAGAAGGTAATGAGCTTTGGCTTGAAATGAAAGAATCAGGGGTCTTAGAAAAGACTGTATTGATTTTTGGACAAATGGGCGAAATGCCAGGCGCTAGATTAAGAGTTGGACTTGCAGGCCTAACTATGGCTGAATATTTTAGAGATGAAGAAAAAAAAGATGTTCTTTTATTTGTAGATAATATTTTTAGATTTGTACAAGCTGGTTCTGAAGTTTCTGCACTTTTGGGTAGAATACCTTCAGCTGTAGGTTATCAACCTACTTTAGCATCAGAAATGGGTGCTTTTCAAGAGCGTATTGCTAATACTGTAAATGGCGCTATTACTTCTGTACAAGCTGTATATGTACCAGCTGATGATATTACTGACCCTGCACCTGCTATTACATTTATGCATTTAGATGCAAGCACAGTATTGTCTCGTAAATTAGTTGAGCTTGGATTATACCCAGCTATTGACCCATTAGAATCTAATTCTAAAGGTCTTAACCCCGATATAGTTGGCAAAAGGCATTACAATGTTGCCCGTAAAGTACAAACTATTTTACAACGATATAAAAGCTTGCAAGACATTATTGCCATTCTTGGTATTGATGAACTTTCTGATGAAGATAAAATAATCGTAAATAGAGCAAAAAAAATTCAACGCTTTTTAACACAACCATTTTTTACTGCTGAACAATTTAGTGGCATGTCTGGAAAATATGTAACTAGAGAGCAAACAATTGAAGGCTTTGAACAAATTGTAGAAGGTAAGTGTGATAATATCGCAGAACAATTATTTTATATGGTTGGCACTATTGAAGAAGTTCACCAAAAAGTTCATGATTTAAAATCTAAGGGCAATTAGCATGCAACTTAATATTGCAATGCCCACACAAAAAAAAACTGTTAGTATTGCGTGGCTAGATATAAATACAGATGTCGGCAATTTTATTATACAACCAGAACACGCACCTATGATAGTTTCTTTATTACCTAATACACAAATTATGTATTGCTTAAATAATGGTAAGTTAGAAACTATAAACGTTAAATTCGGCGTTGCACATATTACACGCGAATCAGTTACTTTGCTTTTGAGTGAATAATAATAAAGGGTCTTGTGAGAAACTCTCACAAGACCCTTTATATTTTATTTTCTAATTTATTTTTGGTATTCGCACTGAGATGCGTTCTTTATAACTTTCGCCTGAAACTTACCATTCTTGTGCGTTATTTGTATATAAATATCTTCATACGGCTTTGCTTTAGAATCTCTATTTTCGTCATTTTGATAGCCTTCACCGTCCAAAAAAATAATTTGAGGGATGTCTTGCCCAGGGTGTCCACCTAGTATTTTTGTGAAACTCTTAGATCTATAGCCAACCTTAGCTCTGCTTGGTGTATGAAAAAAAGCTAACCTAACTAACAAATAGGGTTTATTATTAGTTTCTGCTTGCAGAATTAATTCTTTAAATGTTCTTTTTGTATAACGCTCTTCTTGCATTAAATCTATCCAACTATCATATTCAATTAAATCATCTAGTTCAGGCTGACCTCCAGATGTGCCTATGCAATGATCAGGCCCACCTGCAAGTGCAAGATGCTTAAGTTCAGGAATCTTTAACCCATGAGATTTTCCATCTGGCGAAATAAATTCATCATCGTTTTTAAGTGTAGATTCATCAGGAGCAATATAATATTTGCAATATAGTCCATAAGCTCCAACGCCAACTGTTGCAACTGTAGCAACACAATAAGCCAACTTATTTTTATTTATATGATTCTGTATTGCAGTAAGTAATCCTGATTTAGAGATAGCTGTGTTTACAGATGCTACAAGAGATTTAGATGCGCCACATGCAGGCTCTGACGAAAACATAGGCATAACCATCAATCCCAAAACCATATAAACTCCTAGTAATTTTTTCATGCTTTGCCTTTTATTTATGGTAAATTGTTAATCAACATCAATTGTATCTCAATCCATCCAATTTGCTCTTGCGACAAGTCTTTTATGCTATCTTGCATCGTACTTAATATTTTTCTAACTTGAAGCACGTATTTATTGTTGCTTCTAAAGTTATTCTTAGTAAAAATATCTATTATATTTTGAATTTGAAGCGTTGCATTTATCAAACGATTGTCGCCTGATTTATTTTCCGGATCACTTAAATTATGTATAATAGCTGTAATTTTTTGTTCTAACTGAGGAATTAATTGCAACATTTGTAAATCTTGTTTTTCTATCAAATTTTGCAATGTCTTAAATAATTTTACTATTGCATTACCAGATGGTAAAGAATCCATTGCATAATATTTAAACTTATTATTTTTTTTAACAGCAATTATAGATATCCAATGGCCAACTGAGCCTTTTGTATTTTGTTCTTTTTCTTTACCTTGAAAGTGTACCATTGTTCCCAAAATAAATAATTGAATTCTTTGTGGTTCTTCTCTTAGCAGCCTAACAACATTAGTTAAATTTTCATCTAACCCTATAGATTCTTCATCTAAAAGATTTGGAATAATAATATAATTTATGTTCTTATAATCTTCTTTATTCTCGATAAGATCTTCTATTTCTAAATCACTTAAATTAGTTCCATCGCCATTATTATTTCTAAATTTATTTAAAATATATTTTCTTTGGGTTTCTAATGGAAAAACTTTGTCATCTGCGCTTGAAATTTTTTGTAAGCCAATAGAGTTACTAATAATACTCTGTAGCATTTGATAAACATATTTCCCATTTTTAATTGCATGGTAACCACAATCAGCTTTGTCTTGTACAAGAACAGGCAATCTGGTGTATTCAAATTCTTCGGATTCACTATCTATTTGCCAGCCATCTGCTTTACTTCTATCTGGCGAATTTTGTCCAAACATTGATGTCATAAGCTCATTGCCCAAAATCAGAGCACAAACTTTTAATATCGCGTCTTTATCTGCTTTATCTTTATAATAAATCATAGCAGCGATGGGTATAACTGTTCTCCTGTTATCAAATAAAAACTTACCTATTTTTTCTAAATTAGATTTTTTAGGTTCGCTCGCTTTAATTGGGAATGCTAAAACTGAAATAACAATTAAAGCTATAAATTTTATAATTTTCAAACTTGCCTTTCTATAAATACCAATTTAATAATATTTTAATGTTTTTCCAGGTTTATTAAAAACTCAACTATATTTCTAATAGAATATCAAATTATAAAAATTTTGTCAAAATTAGATTATTTAGGATGTAATTTAAGGGATAAATTAGATCACTAATGTACTATCTGGTATTAAATTTGGGATTGCATATATGACAAGATAATCAGTGGCATTTTTTTTAAGTGAAAAATTCATCTTCATAAATTTTCTCATAAATATGGATTTTCGAATTTTCTTTATCAGCAATTGCAAATCGTGTTGAGTCTATAGACCATTGAACACTATCGGCACAAATATCATCGAAAATATAGTCACTATTATTTTTTGAATCACATAAAATAGTTTGATATTTATTCTTGCCTAGCATATCAGTATAAATTATATATTTACCGCTAGGTGAAATTGTAGTTCGGTTTGCACGATTGATACCAAAAACATTATTCTTAATTTTATTTGTGTTTAAATTAATTTCAATTTTTGAACGATCGCCTAACTCACCGAATTCAAGAAATATAGTTGCATCATCAAGTGACCAAGACAAAGACGGTAAGGTATAAGTATCTTTAGGCATTGCAAATTTTTTAATAGTTTTTCCAGAGGATATCTCTTTAATCTTAACTCTTGGCTTGGTATCTAAAAAACAACCAATCAGTTTGTCATTGTGTGACAATGCAATACCAGTGATTAATGATTTTTGGTCAATAGAATTAATTTCTTTAGAATCCACATCATATATATATAAATAACTTTGTTTGTAGCAAAAAGGAATTTTATGAAATACTACAATTAAAAAGTTTCCACTATTTGACCATTGTATATCAATTGGTTTTACACTGTACTCTTTAGCGTTGATTTCAATTATTTCTCCGTTTTCTGCATTGTATATTTTAACATTGTATGGATCTCTAGTGGCTAGATATTGACCATCACAAGACCATTTGAAAGTGAAATCATCTACAGCGCGGATATTGTCAATTGAACTTAAAATAATGCAGTTACGTGATATTCTTAATTCTGATTTAGGAATTTCTTTGCCTGCTGAGTATGTTTTGGTAGATTTAAAATTGTATTTTTCATTCATCCAATCTCCAGCTCTGGTAGCTTCGTAAGTTTCACACGTATGCTTGTAGCGAGAATATCGTTGTTGAGATAATTTAGATACATTTAGTATTATCAAATTTCGATTGTCTTTTATTAACAATTTACTATTGTCAGGCGACCAAGAAACAAGAGTAACATTGTGCAATGTTATTTCTGAAATTTCTTGAAATGGTATCAAACAATCTAAAATTATATTAGATAAATCATTAGGAAATATTCTTTTTTCTAATATCAATATTTTTTCTAATATAATTATTGCTTCTGCTAAATATTCCTTTATTTGTTCATTTTGCTCTAGTTTTTCTATCGTCTGTATATTTTTAATAATATATTTTAATTCATTCCTATCTTCTATTTTTAATTCTTCTATTCGTTGAACAATTATATTAATAATTTTATCTAATGGTTTATCGATTATTATTAATCTTTCAAATGTCTGATCAATATTATCAATTCTTGAATTGGCCTCTTTTGCTAAATTTAAATAATTTATTGCCTCTAAGCGTAAATTAAAATTAGAGCCTTCTATTTGATTAGAAAAAACTTTTGAAATAGCTTTCTTTGCAAAATTCTCCTGGGCATTTTGCAATAAAAAAGAGAACATCACAAATATTACACATATTCTATTCATTTCGGTAATTGTCCAATTTCTAATTTAAAAAGACTTTTTGAATTTCATGTATTTTCATTTATACAAAACAAAATATACTCAATATTATAACATATCACTAAAATAAAGATTCTTATGAAAAAATTATTAGGCAATGTAATAGCAGGTTCAATAACAGAAGGGTTTTCAGTTCGCATACACCCGGAAACTGCTTTTGAAGAATTAAAGACAGGCAAGTTCGTTTCTATAGTAAGTTCAAATTATAAATTCTTTTCTTTAATCACAGATTTAAAATTAGAAGTTACAAATCCTGATATTTTAGTTTTCCCACCATCAGCTCATGAAACTTTTTTGCATGAGATATTAAAAAAACGTGATATTTATGCAACAGCAAGATTAAAGCCTATGTTAATGCTTGATAAAAATGATACTGTTTTACCGGTAAAAATGATTCCATCACATTTTAGTAATGTTTTTGAAGTTGATAGCGCAGATGTTGCATTAATTTTTGGTGACGAAAAAGACCCAAGTAAAAAGTTTTTTAATATTGGTACACCGATAGATATGACCACACCTGTTTGTTTAAATTTAGAAAGATTGGTAGAACGTAGTAATGGCATTTTTGGAAAAACAGGAACAGGCAAAACATTTTTAACTAGATTAGTTTTAGCGGGTACAATTAAAAATGAACGCGCAGTAAACTTAATTTTTGATATGCATGGCGAATATGGTCTACAGGCGCGCAAAGAAGGGCCTGGTAAATCTTTTGTAAAAGGTTTAAAAACTCTTTTTGGCAACAAAGTAGCTATATTTTCACTTGACCCTGAATCTACAAGACGGCGTGGTGGCATGCCAGATGTTGAAGTTGTTTTACCATACCAAACAATTCAAGTTGCAGATATAATGTCACTACAAAGTGAACTTAATTTGCACCCTACTGCTTTAGAATCTGCATATTTAATTGCGGCAAAATATAAGGGCGATTGGTTGCATACATTGTTAACCAAAGGCGAAAATGCAAAAGATTTCGCAGCTGAATTAGGCGCAAATACTGAATCTATTGCTGCACTTTATCGCAAGTTAAAGAAGATAGAAAAATTACCATTTTTTGTTTCTAAACAAGTTGAACGTGGTGCAGATTCTATAGATCAGATGATGGAATATTTAAACAAAGGCATTAATATTGTTATTGAATTTGGCAACCATACATCTACATTTGTTTACTTGTTGATTGCTAACATTATTACACGACGTATACACTCACAATATATTGCGCAAACAGAAAAATTTTTAGGCTCACAAAAAAAAGAAGACGAACCAAAGCATTTATTAATTACAATAGAAGAAGCACATAAATTCTTAAATACACAAGCTGCTAGCCAAACAATTTTTGGAAACATTGCACGTGAAATGCGTAAGTATTATGTTTCTTTATTAGTAGTCGATCAGCGCCCTTCCGGTATAGACCCTGAAATATTGTCACAAATTGGTACTAAAATTATTGCACAATTAAGCGATGAAAAAGATATTGCTGCTGTTTTGACTGGTGTTAATAATTCAAATGATTTGCGTGCAATTTTGGCATCTTTAGATAGTAAAAAACAGGTGCTTTTGGTTGGACACGCTGTTACTATGCCTATTGTCATTGAAACTAGAAGTTATGATGAAGAATTTTATAAGGCCATGATGCCTGTATATGCAACTAAGCATGTTACAGAACTTATCGATGAGATATTTTAGTTTTCTGATTTTTGTTTATTTGCAAGCTCTTTTAAAATTGCCTCAGAAATTATTACGACTTCATTTTCATTGCCAAGTTTATTTAAATCTAATGGCTCCCATTTTTCTTCTGGCTCAATATCTATTTCTTCAGGCTCAATATCTTTTTCTTTGAACTTAAATATGTTAGCCAAAAGCGCATTTATCTGAGACTTGACATATAGAGCTAAAGCAGAATCTTCTTCACTTGTTCTTGGTTTATTTAAAATGCCTTGGCATATCTCCTTATGTTTATGTATTTTACCTCGGTTCACATACAAATCATATACATGAGGGTTACTAACTGATTTTAGCCAATACTTATATATACTTAATAATTTGAATTTTATATCATTAATTTTATCCGGGCTTAGTTCTTTGCTTTTTAAAACAAATTCAAATAAATACGCAGCACCTGTATAATTAATTTTAAGTCCGTTAAAACCTGAAAATAATGCGCTTGCCAATTTGAATAAATTTTCATGGGAAGTATTGGATGTGAAAATTTTTAAATATGCTAATATCTCAACTTCATTCTTGTTTTTTGTCATAGCCACAAAGCTTGAAATAATTTTTCCCAAATCCTCAGGAACTTCTATATTTTCTACAGCACTTTTATTTTCTAAATAAATTTCATTGAAACTACTTATCGCAAATTTTTTTATATATGGATTTGTGCTTTTTCTAAGTTCTTTAAATAGCTGGAGCGCTTTAGTAATTTTTCTTGAAATCCCATTTCCACCTGCACTATACATGATTGCTAATCTCAATTTAGCTATTTCTTTCATTTTTGCATAATCCAGGCCGTGCCAATTTACTTGATCGCTTACACCTATAGAGACATTAATTAATAGGTTAAACCAATGCACAGCTTCACCAAAATCAACAACTAATTCCCTGCCACCATAAAAAAATATTTCCCCAAGAATATAATGTGCTATAAAAACATTATTTATTGTATCCCCGTCAACTTGCTTAGAGTTTAATTTACGAATAAAACATTCATTTAATAAATAAGAAATTCGACGATAACTTTGGTCATTATTTTGATTATTATAGTGCTCTTGCGCAATATCAAAATATTCTTGATTGATATACATTTGTGCTAGTTTTCTATATTCGTGATGCGCTTTTTGATCTTCTGCAATTATTTTTAATAAAGTCATGGCTTCATCATAATCTTGAGCAACTTCACCATTAAAAAATCCAAAGAAGTGTCTTTCAGCTATTTCAAAATCTATATACGTCAGATCTTTATTTGCTAAATCAATATCATCTTTGCAAGATTTAGGATCAGATATAATGCTTATATAAAGGGCTCTATGCACAGCAAAAACCTTATCAATATATTCTTTATGAGGACACTCAGAAAAATACAATTTATATATGGTCGCAAGCTTAAATCTAGCAGAATTAAGTTTTTGTATTGTTAGTTTGTTGCTTTTCAAAACAGATTCAAACAGAATTCCTGCCTTAGTAATGCACCTTTCTACACCTTTGCCCGAATAATAGTTTACACCAAGCCTGTAAATAAATTCAGCCGAAACTTCAGAACTTGTTATTTTTTGCAAGATTTTTATAACGCTTGAGAGATCCATTTTACTCAAAAAATTTTGTGTAGATTCAATAGATTTCTCAAAAGCTTCACCATGCGAACTTTGAGCCCCACTTAAACAAGATAATGTTTTTTCTGCAGATTTCAGGTTTTGACAGGCAAAAAGCAAAATATGTATTGTTAGATAAATTAATATATTTTTCTTCATAATATCTAATTCTATCAAAATTTCTTAATATTACAAGTAGAAATTTATAATTGGTTTGAGATTAGTGCACTCAAGTTAGAGACCTTAGCCAATAATTCACCACTTAAATTTTGCAGCTCAGGTTCATCTAAAATTTCTTTTGCTTTTACAAAGTTTTTCTGATTTGCAAACACTAAAGCTTTTAAATACTTTGCAAAAACAGCATGTTCGTATTTTTGTGCAAAATATTCTAAATATTCAAAAATTTTTGCATTAAATTCTAGATTGCCTTGATGATTAATATAGTAATGTTCGATAGATAATAACCAATTAGCTACTTCTAAATCTGTCATAGCTTTAATAAAAGACCATGTCATTTCTTTTTGTTTAGGACTTTCATTATTTAGGTCTCGGCTAGAACCGAGATATTTACAACTATTTTTTGTAATCTCAAAATAACAAACTTGTTCTATTTTCATAGGCTGACGTTTTTCATTTCCATAAAAAGTTGCATCGAACGGAAAATGAAAACTAACACTCAGTAGATTGTTTTTATACATCCCAAAAAAATCGTGATGAAAGTTTGTAGCATTGCAATCGTAAATAGTACGTTTTGGTTTAATAGACCAGCTTGAATTATTAGTTATAACTTTAGCTAAGATAAATGAATGACCTGCTTGATGTTGTGCACTAATTAGATCACCAAATATTCTGTCTGAATAGTGTTCTATGTCTTTTAAATTTAATACAAATGTTTCACCGGGTAATTGCAATAAATTAGGATCAATGCCTTCTTGAGCTTTTTTCGATCTATTATGAAGTATAAAATTTGTAAGCTTTAATCCCATAATGGTAATAGTACAATATTCTAATTTTCTAATAGCTAAATAATGTTTAATTGCGACCAACCATGCAAATAATTTGTCGCGTTTAAAAACTATTAGCGCAATTAAGAGTAAGCTTAAAAACATTTTTTTTGTATTAGTTAAATTATTAAGATAAGTAGTTGTTTGTTGTAAATAAGTTGTTTGAGCTTTTGATAAAGAGCTTGCTGGCTCACTTGCAAAAATATTTTGTATAAATAAAAAAATTATTAAACATTTCTTCATACAAAATATAATACTGCTCAAAAAAAAAAGAACCAGGCAAATTTAACCGCCTGGTTCTTTTTTAATAATTTAATTCTTTTTATTATTACCACTCATCTTCACCCAATTCTTCTAGCAAAAATTGATGTCTAGATTGAGATGAAGGCCCTTGTGCTGTAGATTGGCCTTGCATTTTTGGTGATCCTCCAATTAGGCGCAGATAGTCTTCAATTGAATCTCTCAGCTCACTGTCAATTTGATCGTCTTTTAAAATATTATCAATTTCGTTAAGCGCTTTTTCTAAATCACCATTTTCTTTATAAGTTATAGCAAGTAAATATTTAGCCAAAACTATTTCTTTTTGCATGTCTATAGTTGCATCAAGTTTTGCCAATCTTGCCAGGATCGCTTTTAGTACAATCCCAAGTCTTTCAATGTTGTTAACTTGATTATAATCACCACAACCGTACGTGTGCCTCTCCATTATTTTTTTAATAGCAAGTAATTCGTTGCCTATTTGTTCTTGTGGCAAATTGCTTACAAATCTTTTTAATAATTTTTCTTTAACTTTTAAATTGCCGGGATTGAAAATATCATGCAACGATCCCAAATGCTTAAATTGAGGGGTACTTAAATCTGATAGTTCATAGTAATGAATTTCTTCAATATATATAGATTTTGAGCTACCTGGAAATGCAATTTTTAACGAATTTAAATTTTCATCACGCGCAGATACAACTTCTTTAATCAAGCTATTTGCTTGATCGTCAACACGCAATAGCATGTTTTGCATTCTTTTAGCATCTACATAGTTATACTCAGGTTTTGTAACACTGTTAGTTGTTACTCGAGCCAAGGTATATGGGTTGTCTTGCGAAGCATTCGCTAACAATTGACGGAATGTTGTGCCAGTAAGCAATTCTTTGTCATCTAAGTTTAAAATATATGTTTGACCTTCAATAGTTCTTGTGTGTTCACTAACCTCTTCTTGTGATATCGCACCAGTATGAACTACAAAATTAGTGCTTTCTAAACTACCAGATACCCATCTGTCTAATCTTAAAATTCCCCAACTCAATCCTTTGTATGCCATATATGCTTTCATTGCCATTAAAACCGGTTTAGAATCATGCTTCCAAACAGCTAGTGCAATAGCAAACATTGTTATAAAGTCTTTATTTGGATGGTCTAAAGCAGGAATCCGCGCATTACATTCAATTAAAAATTTTCTTAATTTTAGATACTGTTCCATGCGTAGGCTTAATACAGAACTTGAAGAAGCTGACAACGATGAACAACCTTCACAATCAGCTTGTGAACAACTTGAGCTGGAAGCTGCAGCATGATGTTGATATTGTTGTAAAGATTGACTCAAGGGTACGTTTCGTCTATGGCTACGTAATGCATTAGATGATTTTGATGGCGGCATGCTTGATAAACCACTTTCTTCATCTGATGAATCATCTTCACGACAAGCGTGTGAATAACTTGCCCTTGACGCTGGGGCTGGAGTAAGTGATTGACCTAAATAAAAGCCGTTTGATCTTCCTGTGTATTGTTCTTCTAAAGGCGGCATACTTGATAAACCACTTTCGTCATGGCTTGCCAAATGATGCTCTAAGCAATTAACTTGCAAAAAAGCTACCAATACTAAAATAAAAAAAGAACCCATTTTGATTTTCATATTAACTTTCATGATTATTTCTTATAAACAAACAGAATCCATTATAATAAATTAAATAATTAATTTAAATTGGAGAAACAAATTCTAATCTAAACCATCAAAAACTTGTTTAACCTTATCTTGCAATTCTCCTAAATGTCTATTTCCTGCTAGCTTGCCCCCCAATGAAAATAATGGTCTAAATTTAGATATAATTCCATTTGGGCTGCTACAAATAGCTTCGTAATATAAATCTTTGAACAATTTGCGCAATGGCAAGTCGTTTTCCATAATTATTAAATCTATTTTCTCTGTTAATCGACTTATAGCTTCAATGGCCCCCATGCAAATATTATCGTTCCATCTTCTGTGCTGGGAAAACATATAACTTGTTGTAGATTTTACAATCTCTGATATTAATTCTTCTATTTTAATATTTTCTAACTTCAATCTTGCCTTAATTACTCCTAAACCTTTGCCTTCAACCAGCTTTTTAAGCTCGTCAACTACAGTATCAAGTTTATACACAGAATGAGAATTCATAACATGATATTCTAGATTTTCCGTGCCTGCCTGTTTTTGTTTATTCACAACTACTGAAAACCAGAACTTTGCATTTTCTCTTTGTGTACCTAAAATAAATAAATGTGTTTTTTTTATATCTTTCTTAAATGAGTCAAAAAGATCTAGCATTCGAATATCTTCTGCATACTTTGTATCTTTTTCTTCATCTGTCTCAGCATTAGGCATAAGAGAATAACCGTCTTCTTCAATATTAGGCATAATGGTATAATTAGCATCATTAACTTTTTTCCATTCACGCATAACTTGTTTCATTAATTCTAAATTCATATTTTCAATAAGCTCATCTTTATTTTTAGCATCTTCAACGTCATCGCATCTATTGCCAATGCTATTAATAACCGTATCTAAATCTGCATCATCTTTTTCTAGTAATTTTTTTTTGGTGTCGCTTAATAATTTTTTTCTAGCTCCTTCTGTTGCCACATCTGCACTTAGCTCTTGCCAGACATAACAGCCATTTTTAATGGCATGATAACCGGAGTTTAATCCAAGGTCTTGCATTACATTTCTAATATCATCGCCTTCTTGAACTGTAAAGCCTACATTGCTTTCTATATTATTCTTGGGTTTGCGGCTTGATCGAGTTAAAGCAGAGCTAGAAGCAGCACGACCATCTTGTAAATTATCCTGTGAATCATCTTGTGAATTATTTCTTAATAACTTTTGTCTGCCCACAAAAACTATTGCTGCAGTGCCACCTATAAAGGTTAAATAGCCTCTTTGAATCGTAGAGCTAGATTTGACAACTTTGCGCATAATATTGTAATAATGCTCTATTTTGTTTCTATATATGTACATTGCTACTATTGTAGACAACATTCCCCAAAGATATTTGTTGTTATAATTTCTAAATAAAAAACTTCTGATTTGGCGCTTGCAATTTTGACGCATTACTTCCATCCTGCTTGCTATTTGATCAGAAATGGGAATTTGTGGAGCTGCACTGCTTGCTGATGCCTCGCTTAATGACAAGCTCGCAGAAGAACCGCTTGCTGCAGAACTTGAACTTGAAGTAGGCGCAACTGATAAGTCATTTAATCCTATTATCATAACTGCCATATTGCTATTATTACCAGTTTCTATAACGGCATTAACTAATCTTTCTGCGATAAGACTACAGTCTGTTGTTTTTTTGTATTGCTCTCTTACAAAATCAACCACCTGTTGATCAGTAAAAACATCCCATATTTCTTTACTCGCTAATACAATAAATTCAGAGCTTCTTTTAATTTCTACGGTTTTTATATCTTCTATAATACTTTGATCTGCATCCATTGCAGCCGGATTTTCTACTTTTTTACCAAATAAATGTGAATTATATTTCGTCAGAACTTCAGGAGAACCATTGACAGACATTACAGCTCGTGAATTTCCGACATTGGCTATATAAAGATTCTGAGATATTTTAATTATAGCTAATGCCCTAGATGCCGACTGATTAATATCTGGAAACTTATTATCTTGTAATTTATTATTAACTTGTTCAAATCCTTTTTTAATCTTATCTTTAAAACTATCTTGAACATCGCTCACTAACAATGAAAGTACTTTTTTATGAAGTTGCTTTTTTAGAATAGTTGCAATTTTCGAGTCACCTTTAGAAGCAAAAATCCCAAAATATTGCATTTCGCAATTGTTACCCTTGTAGAGCTCACCACTACACAATACTTCATCAACATTTTTTTCTGGAGTTGATGAATTAAAACCATAATCTAATGCATTTATATTAGAAATAAGACACAAGGCTATAATTAGAATTTTAAATTTGTTCATTTTTATTTTCTCCATTAAATTAATTCTCATCTAATTCTTATTTTCTAATAAGTCTTTTAGTTTTTTTACTACAGGCATTACAGGATATCCATCATCTGAATTCATCACGTAGTATCTAAAATTATCTTCGTATTCAATGCTATTATATTTTTGTTCTTCATCTGCAACTTTATACTTTTCAACTTTTTTGTTTTCCACAACAATTGAAACCCATTGATCAGATCCACAATACTCTTCACCTAAAATAAATAAATGAATTTTTTGTAGATCTTTCCTGAAGGACTCAATTGTTTCTTCTAAACCTTTTGGCAATTGGTTACTTTTTAATAGATCAGATAAAATTGTATAAGCTATAGGTGCAAAACACTGGGGAAGAAACTGCAATTTTTGACCTGGTTTCTGACCCTTAAATACGCCGTTGTTAGTCTCTTCTGATCTGTGAATCTTTGCATCCATAGTACTCATTAATGCTTCTATTTCTTGCGCACTTAGATCTTCAGTATCACCAGATCCATTATTTCTAGAAGCTGTAACAAGATTTTTCCATTCTTTTAGTTTAAATATTTTATCATCTTCGCTCATTAAATTATCCAAGCAAGCATCTTGTCTAATATCACCAATCAGTTGTCTATAAACATAGCAACCATCTTTAACTGCATGATACCCAGAGTCTAAGCCATTTTGTTGTAATACTTGCCTTACTATAATGCCATCTTTATCCATATCTTCTTGAATAAGTTGCTTAGCGGTTTGCAAGTGCTTGCCAGTGACATTTTTTTGTTTTTCTTGTTCTGTTTTTTTCTTATAGTAGTTGTGAGCAAGGCAAACCAAGGTCACACTGCCACCCATAAAAGTCAAAAAGCACTGAGTAAATCTCGTGTGTTGCATAATTTGTCTAATTGATTTGTAGTATTTATCTAAATGACTTCTATAAAAATACATAATTAGAAATAGGGAAAAGATAGAAGAATTTTTTATGGTTGTGTAATTTCGTGAACATACACTTTGAAGCCTCTGAATTAAATCTAATTGTTGAACTGTTAGAGCTGGTTTATTTTTATCCTGCAAGCTTGATTCAGATCCAACAGCCCTCTGAGCATGATTGAATTTTCGCGCTGCACGAGCTCTTTTATTTTTAACCTTTAAGCTTGATTCAGATCCCAAGATAGAAAATCTATTATTTGATTCTAAAGCAGATGATGACGAACTGCTATCACTAGCCACCAGGTTTAAAACCATAGTTAATACTATAATTAAAGCTTTGAATTTATTCATTTTTTATATTCTTTCAGGTTCAAAATTGACTTTAATTATATTATAGCATTTTTTAATAATTTTAAAAAGTGCCCCTATAACTACTTTTTTAAGGCTAGCTTAACTAAAAACATGTATTTTAATGATGCAGTTAGAATTATTTTAGCTCTTTTTCAAAATAAACGAGTTTTTCATCACGATAAGACTCTTTAAAGCCTATTTTTTTATAAAGCTTTAACGCTGCAAAATTATTAGTATATGTGACCAATTTAACTATAGAAATGCCTTGTTTTTTTAAATCAGCACACACATAGTCAATTAATTTTTTTGCATACCCTTTGCCTCGATATTGACCATCTACATATAAAAATTGAATCTGGGCTTCATAGAATTTCTTTTTATAATAGGTAACAAATCCAACAGGCTTATCTTTTAGCAATAAAACTCTTATGTTCAATTTTCCATAATATTCAGGATCATTTGGTCGCGGAGACATGGTATTGAGCATAAAATCTACAGGAAATCCCAAATAAGTAACAAGCCAATATTCATCTTTTTTAAAACCATCGAATATAAATTCCCTATCTCTCGCATCAGAGTAATTCTTAATTTCTAGGTCTGATTTTGGAATAACAAAAAAATATACACAACATGAAATTGTTAATACAACAGACATAGCAAAAATTATTTTTTTAAATAAACTTGTTTTTACAGCATTCATTTTATTCCTCATATTCTATTTTATATAATGTTAACCCTTTTGGTGGTGCATTTAATAGGGTTTGATTTGGATCTTTTTCCTTTAAAACTTGGCTTAAATAATCTGTTGATACATTCTTTCGAGATGAAACCTCTAAGCACGCACCTACTATTCTACGAATCATATATTTTAAAAAAGATTTTCCCTTAATGGTAATTCTATAAATATTTAAGTTCTCAATATATTGTAAACTAATTTCATTAATCGTTCGCACCGTTGTTTTCATTTCATCGCCACTACAAAAAGATCTAAAATCGTGTGTCCCTACAAAAAGGTTAAGACAATTTTTTAGTTTTTCAATATCTAGTTTCCAATAAAAAAACAGTCCAAACCTTTGATTAAAAGGCAATGGCCTTTCTACAAAAAAATCATAATAATAAGTTTTTTCTTTAACTTTCACCATAGGGTGAAAGGTTTCATCTACTTTTTGTAAGTGTATTATAACAATATCGCTAGGCAGTATTTTATTCCAACTATTTTTTAATATGTTTGGCTCTAAATATAATTCTGTTTTTACCAAGGCAGTTTGACCCAAAGAATGAACACCTGCATCTGTTCGAGAAGCGCCAAGTATTGTTAAATCACAATGAAAAGCATCTTTGAATGCTTTTATCATAGTATTTGAAACAGTTGGAACTATAGGCTGCTGTTGCCAACCTTGGTAATTTGTTCCGTCATAAGAAATTATCAATTTGTAATAATTCATTTTATCTATAACATAATTTTTAAGTTTTTTTAATTTAATATTGATAATAGTCTATCAAAGAAGTTAAAATATTAAAAATGGTTAAATTGGAGGGCTTTAATTGAGAGTATTAAATATTTTTCTCTTCGCATTTTTGGTACTTAACTCTAACATTTCTTATTCTAAAGCAAATTCAGAATTTAATAAAATTGAAGATAAAATTAATTATTTAAATAAGAGAATTGGTTTTTTGTATTTTGAATTTTCAAAAGCTGAACAACTTATATTCAGAACAAACGCTTTAATTACAAAAAAAGAACATTTCACGGCCGAGCTTTACGATCATTTAAACTCATTGAATGATTGTGGCAAGCAAATTAAAATAAACTCTGCTGATTTTAGATTACAAAAATGGCTATATACTTACTCCAAAAAATTGAAGAGTCAAAAAAAACATATTATTAAAGATATAGTACGTGCTGAATATGAAACTACTAAATCAAACCTAGAGAACGAGGCAATATGTTTAAAGCAACATGCAGAAAATTTAGACCAAGATAGTTGTGGATTTTTGATATGCTCTATCAATAAATTACTTTCAACAATCGATACCTTCCATGAATATTACTCAAGGTTAAAGAAAGAAGAAGAAGATATAATTTGTAGAATCGATGAATTAAGAGAAGCGGCTTTGGCCGGAAGACGAGAACTTAGCAATTGTTGCTGTTGGGTTTGACCCTTAGACAAAATTCCCAAATACGCACTGGCCTCGAAGTTGCATTACAAGATGAATGGAAAAGCCCGCCTTTTACAGCGGGCTCTTTTTTGAATAGCTTAGTTGTCTAAAGCTGTGAAAGGCAATAACGCCATCATACGAGCTCTTTTGATTTCATTAGCTACCATACGTTGAAATTTAGCATGGTTTCCTGAAATTCTAGATGGTAAAATTTTACCGCGTTCTGTTAAGAAATTTCTTAAAAAATCAGTATTTTTATAATCAATAAATTTTACTAGGTCTGGGTTAGAAGTGAAACGACAGCTTTTCTTTCCAGAAAAACTACCTCTTCTTGCTTTTTTCTTTAATAATCTAGGGCTAACTTTTAATTTTATTTTTTTTACCATTGTAGTTTCCTTAGTTTAGGTCGTCAGACTTTTTAGGCATACTAGACTCATATCTTTGAGGCTTTTCCATTGAATCATATCTTTGTGGTCTATCTGAAAAACCATCGTTTTTCATGAAAGAACCTAATTCTGGAGCTTCTTCAAGAGATTTTGGTCTTACATATTCTAAAGACTTGCCTGTACCTAATGCTGAAACAACGTGTCTCATTACAATTTCATGATATTTAATATCAAAAAATTCTTTTACGCCTTTAACAACAGTAGATTTACTATCAACAGGTACTTCGTATCTGATTAGGTAGTAAACACCATATTCATTTTTTCTAACTGGGTAAGCTAATCTGTACTTTCCCCATCTTTCAAAAGAGATTACATCGCCTTTTGATGCTTTTACAATTTTATTTAATTGTATTTCCAAGTTGCTTGATTCGTCCTTTGTTATTTCTGGAACGGTCAAGATCAAGGTTTCATAGTTAGTCATTGCTTGTTTTGTCATTTGACTCCTTGCTAAGTGGAAGTGTTCGCTTGGAACACTATAAGCCTTACCACAAGACTTATTTAGTAGTTTTAATAATAACATAAAAACATAGATTTGCTATATATTTATAAAAAGTTTTTGGATTAATTCCGTTATCTAACCTTATTTGCGCTATACTCTTAGGAATGAATAATCAACATATCTCGTAAGCTTTGTTCATTTAAATGTCTTTGCCAAAATAAATAAGGATCTTCCAGTCCTAATTCTTGAACAAGTGGCCAAATAATTGCTTCGATATCTTCATCTATGAGATTCTCAATTAAACTATAAGCGAGAGACCCTCCACCAATGACGCCATATTCTCTAAAGCTTGAATTATACCTTGCGCTGATCTCACTTTTAAATCTATTTAATGCTTCATCGGAAATAAAAGAAACAAGTACATACCCAAAATTGTCGTTGTTTTGAGTAGCGCCCAAGCACAAACTTAATTGAAAAATTAAGAACAGAAAAAAAGACCTTTTAAACATTTAATGACCCCATATATAAAATTTAATATTTTTTATTGTTTCACATTTAATTGAACTATCTAACTTCTACCAAAACTTAATTGTCTTGCAAAAGTTAAACTTTTATAATTGAAGTCTAAACTTAATCTATGAGAGATCTTAATATTGAAACCCATTTAATATTCTTTGAATAAGATTTGATTCGTCTTCACTCAAATCCCTAGCTAAATTATAAACAACTACTTCATCTCCATCTTGATCATACTCAAACACTCGATCAAATAAAGGTAAATTTAGATCAACTACATAGTCATTAAATAACTGACAATCATTACGATTTGCGAAATAAAACTTAATTTCAAGCTGAGGTTCTAGGTTTTCAATTAAGCCATAGGGCATACAAACATTGAATAAACTAGCAATGATAATTAATTGTTTTAACATATAACCCTTTATTTTATTTGCATACTAATAAATTGATAATATTTGCAAACCTTTACGTATACTCAGTATAATACGTAATTTAATTCAATCGTATAAAATCATCAATATCATTATCCTGAATAATTGCATTAACTATATTTTGAATCTCTTGAAGAGTTGCATTTCTGTTGTTAGAAAATTTCATACAAAATTGAGTGCCGTGCCGCTTAGCCCCACATTCATAAAATGTTCCCGGGAACAATGGATTGCTCGCTGCAGCTTGTTGAAATGCGTATAATTGGCCAACGGTCCCAAACCAGACAGTAAAGTTTTGAGCTGGGTAAATATTATTAAATTGTTCTTCTATGTTTACTGATGCTTTTGATACTAAATTAATTAGTAAAATTGAAATTAACGCTATTTGTTTTAACATAACAACCTCCCAGTTATATAAAAACTTAACAAACTTCTTATCTAATATCATAAAATTATTAATTAAATTCTAAACTTATAAATCCATCGATATTATAATTGATACGTAAAGTAGTAACAATTCTTTGTATATCCTGAATGCTCACAGGTCGCGTTAAAGAAAATTTCATATAAAATCGTTCACCATGTTCATTTGCAGCACATTCTGCAAATTGTCCTGGGAAATTTTCAGTATTTTCTGCAGCTTGTTGGAATACGTACAAATGCCCAACTGAGTCAAACCATACAGTAAAACTAATAGGATTTACGTTAATGCTTTGCTGTTCTTGGATATTTACAGATGGTTTTGATATAAAACCAACTAACAAAAATGAAATAAACATTGTTTTTTTTAACACAATAACCCCCTAGTTATCTAAATTAAACTTTATATATTAATGAAATTACTTGGAAACTGGCGCAGGCCAACCTAAGAATTTTCCTTTTGAGCAAAACGTCATAATAGGAATTTCTGTTTTTGCTTGAAATAATTTTTGCATAACTCTTAACTGGTTTTTATTTATTGATTCAATAGAAATATAAAACCCGCCATTTCCAGTTGGCATTATAGCCGTGCTTAAATTAATTAAATCTTCATCTTCACCCATGATATCTTGAAATGACCTTGCTTCATTGCGATCTTCAAAATAGATTTTTACAAGTGATATCTCTGATTTTTTATTAGTTTTTTCTAAAACATCTGACGCTTTAATGCAAAAACTAAAAGCAATTAAAGTTATAAAAATTAAATTTCTAACCATTTTTTGCCCTCATTTAACAATTAATTTTATTTTACGCACAAATCTAAAGATTAGAGATAGTAATTCTAACATCGGTAGATACAAGGTTTAACTCTCTAGCCATTTCGATCATTTTTGGGAAAAGCTTCTCTGAATCAACACCATTATTTGAGTATATTAAACCAAATTTCCAACCACCTGTATTATCTTTATCCTGTGTTAAAGTTTTTTCAAGTTGAATAGGAAAATCTTCGCGTATATTATCTAAATATTTTTGAATTTTGGTTAATGATTCATCAGAATCGATCCATATTAAAACCCTTGATTGGATCAAACTTGAAAAAACAAGAACCGATAAAAGTAATTTTTTAAACATAATAACCTCCCAGTTATATTTTAATAAAACAAGGCCAGAGAATTGCCTCTCTGGCCCTTTAAATTTTTTGATATTCTTAAACTAAAGCCTGAATTCTTTGAATTACACGGCCAATAATTCTGAAATGATCTTTTCCTCTTACTAACGCAATAGGAGTAGATTTTTGATTTACAGATTCAAGAACAATGAAATCTTCAGTGTATGCAACGCGTGCTATAGTTTTAACAGGTGTGTCATTACCATATTCAACAGCTGCTATATCACCAGATCTAGCCCAGATTTCAGGAGAAATAATTAACTTATCACCTTTTACAAAAGTAGAAGCCATTAAGTTATTTTCTATTGCTAATGCAAACATAGCTGTATCTGTGCAATTTAACACAGGAACAAACACGTCTTTAAATCCGGTTGTTACTTGCATTAATTGGTTGTTATACGGTGATGGGTTTGAAGGGATATCACCAACAACAGGAACTATTTGAACTTTTAATTCTACGTCTGATTTTTCAGGAAGACTTACATTGCTATCAATGTTGTCTGTTCTTTTGCGTTGCTCTGTAAATAACTCAATAGGGCTTATTTCAAAAGCATTTGCAAGTTTGCGTAAAGAATCTTCATTCCAACGACGTGTGCCGTTTTTAATGTGAGTCAAATAACTTTCTGACATTCCAGTTTTTTCTGCTAAAATTTTGGTCGTCCAGCCTTTTTCTCTTAATAACTCTTTAACACGTAAAGATGTTGAACCTTTCATATGTTCTCCTATTACTTTATTATTTGTTGGAATATGATATTTTAAAAGCTACTAAAGCATCTTAATGCTTATAATAATATAGATTTAAAATCTTGTCAAATGGAAAACAATTAGGCTATTTAAATGATCGATAATGTTACGTACAGAAATAAACCAAATTTTAAGCCTTCAAAGGATTTTTTTGAACACAGAGATTGGAAAAACGGCGATTTGGTCTGTGGAATTGATGAAGTTGGGCGAGGGTGTTTAGCGGGTCCTTTAGTGGTCGCAGCAGTCATTTTATTTGCAGATAATAGATTAAAGTCACTTAAAGACTCCAAGATTCTGACTAAAGAAGAGCTTCTTAAGATTTCCCCTAGAATTCTCAAAACTTCTTGGTATAGCTTTGCAATAGTAGATAACAATGACATAGATAAGATTAACATATATCAAGCTACTCTGGTCGCTATGCGTCAGGCAGTGTTAAATCTATTGGCCACGTGCCCTAAACTGCCTAAAACCATACTTGTTGATGCTTTACCCTTAAATTTAAAAAATACAGCTTACGAGGGCATAGAGATTCATAATTTCCCTAAAGGCGAAAGTCTTTCTAGGTCAATTGCGGCCGCTTCTATTATTGCTAAGGTTAAAAGAGATAGTTTAATGGCCAAATATGACGCTGTTATACCTGGTTACAGCTTTGGACAGCATAAGGGATATGGAACTAAAATCCACCAAAACGCCCTTTCTCATCTGGGGGATTCTATTTTACATAGGCAAAGCTACTTAAAAAAATTTAGTCACTTATTTATAGAAAGCAATACAAATGAATCAACAAACAATCCCTCAATCCTCCAACAGTCAATTTTTTGCAGAAGTGATTGAAAGTTCATTAGACAGTTGGGTTGCCCAAAGTTGGAAATGGGACCTTTTTCCTATTTTTGGGTCGATTGTAATTATTGAATCTAACAATCGAAAATTCTTTTCAATTGTTTACCAAATAAATACAGGGTCAAGTGATAGCGTAAGACAACCCTTTGCTTTCCAAAAAACAAAAGCTGAGTTGTTGCGCGACCAACCACAAATATTTGAATTCTTGCGCACTACATTTTCTTGCTTAGCGTTGGGATATGAAGAAGACAGCGAAATATTTCATATGCTTTCTCCTGAGCCCCCAAAGATTCATTCTTTTATAAGACAAGCAAGCCCAATTGAGTTAATTAGTTTTTTTAACAATCCAAATTATTTGCAAATATTTTTTAGTAATATTAGCAAAATACCTAACTTAGATGAATTGCTTTTAGCTCTATTAAGGCACTTAAAGCAAAATGATGTTTTAAATCACAAAAACTTTACAGACTTTTTAGAGTTGTATTCTATGCTTAATGATAATGATTACAAAAAATTAAAATTGTTTTTGCGCAGAATTGAACCTGTAATAAAAGAAATTAATCAATTACATAACACAGAATAAATAAGTAACACTATAACAATAGCGGCCAATCCCATTTGTTGCTGGGTCTGCCAAGCTTTTTTTTGATTTAATAAAGTTTTGTTAACTTTAATCACTAAGTCTTTATCAATTATCCCATTATTCAAAATTTTACTATCGGAATATATAAAATATTCCCCTGTTTTAATATTCATGCGATAGCGGAATTTGGGTGTAAATACAATTAGCGCTTGGTTTTCATTTACATAGATTCTTGTTAAAGCGTTAAGATCTTCTTCATATAGATTTGCATGAATTTCATCATTAAATTTTCTGAAATACCATATGCGCAAAAACAGATCAACTAAAGACACAATCAGGCTATTCTCATCGTTTAAAAAAGAAAACCTTTGCATGTATGTTTTTGAAAATTTTTCCCAATCTTGATCTTGTAGTACCACTAAATTCAATAAATCAAGAACCTGCCTAAGATATTCATTTTTATTTTCTAACATTAAACGCGAACCAATATAATTAAATTCCTGATTTCTTTTTTTAAGAACTGTTAAATAATTTTCTCTGCCTTCTTTATATTTTTTTGCGGAGCTTTCTGATTGTTCACGCTTTTGCATATCTTGTTCTGACTGATGTTGTAAAACTTTTTCAGACTCTGAGGATAGAATTTGGTTATTTGAAAAGATTAAAAAAACAATTACAAAACAATTTAATTTAATCATAATTCGCACACCCTCATAATTTAATAATTATTGTAATTATTGTAGTTTATTGTATTTAATAAAATAAAGAGTTTTAAAACAATTAAAAATTTAAAAAAGGTAGAAAATGTATTTATTCAATAGCCAAAATAAATTGCTATATATTTTTATTTTATTATTTTTTCACATAAACTCAGAGTCCCGAAGCGAAACAACTTTAAAAAGAAGTTGTTGTGTTCCAAAATGCACTTCTATACAAAACATACAAAGTGGCCCTACTGGAGCAACTGGCCCCAGAGGTCGAAAAGGTCCCAGAGGGTTTAAAGGAAGTCCTGGTAAAATAGGACCTACTGGAATTACAGGCTCAAAAGGCAACACTGGAGTCACCGGAATAGCCGCTACTGGAGCAACAGGATTTTCTGGCAATACAGGATCTACAGGCTTGCGCGGCACAACTGGCGCAACTGGTATAGGCGGCGTATTAGGATATGGATATTTTTATAACCTTACAGCACAAGTAGTTGCTGTTGAAGGTGCGATTAGTTTTGATAATACAGGGCCTGTGCTTAATTTACTACATATTGCAGGCAATGCTGCTATTAATATTATTAATACAGGCGTATACGCTATTACATTTTCAGTATCAGGTGCTGAATCTAATCAATTTGCTATTTTTGTAAATGGTGTTGCTAATACTACAACAATTTATGGTTCAGGAGCAATTACACAACAAAATACTGGTCAGACTATTATTCAACTTACAGCTGGTGATATAGTAACAATTGTAAATCACACATCAGCAACACCTATAACTCTTGCAACTACAATTGGGGGAACTCAAGCAAGTGTAAACGCTTCAATTCTGATCGTGCAATTAGCTTAAAAAATAAAAATACTTGTTCCATTGTTTAAAGACAATGGAACAAGTATGAGTAAATTTATTGCGTTATTGAATTCTACCAATTCTTAATTTTAATAACTTTTTACTTGATAAAATATTTTTAACAGATTGCTTAACTTCATCAACTGTAATTTTAGACAATTGTTCAGCTCGCTTGTCAAAGAAATCTACTGGATAGTCATACCGTCTTAAAAACAAGAAAGCGCTTGCGATTTTATTATTGGTTTCAAAATTATCAACAAGTGAATTTGCAACTGCATTATGCGCAGCTTCAAATTCTTCTGGTGTAATATCATGATGCGCAATATCAATTGTCTCTTTAATTTTTTGCTCTGCTTCTTCTAGCCTATCTAATGATACAATAGTTTTTATAATTACCATGCCAGGTTGATGTTCAGCACGTGTAATTAGTGATCCACCAATTGTATAAAACAAGCCTGATTGTTCACGAAGCTCAAATAGTCTAGAACTCATAGAACCGCCACAAAAAATTTGATCAAATAAAAGTAATTTATCATAATCTGCATCTGTGCGTTTGACGGTCAGACCAGCAAAGCATAATACAACTTGATCACGTGTAATGTAATGATTAACTTCATTAGATATAGTTGGCTCAACAATTGGAAATTCCATAGATTCAACTTTTGGACCTTGCCAAGTGCCTAACTTTTCTTCTAAAAGTTCGTGTAAATTGTATTTACTTAAATCACCAACAATTGCTAAGCGTGCGCCTTGTGGTGTAATTATTTTTTTATAATATTCCATTAATTCATCTTGAGTAAAACTTGCAACCGATTCAAGTGAACCTAAAACGTTTTTGCTATAAGGATGATTTTTATAAATTTGTTGACGAATTAAATAATCTGCAAATTGTGATGGGCTATCCCAATAATGTTTTAAATCTGAAGTAATTAATTCTTTAACTTTTTCAAAAGACTCTTCATTGAAATTAGAGTTAACCAAAATATCAGAAAGAATATCTAAGCCTTTTGGTAAATCTTGGCTCAGTGTACCCATAGAAACATATCCAGGAGATGAATCTAAACTCATGCCATATGATTCAACAATGTCAGAAAGTTCTGTGCTGGTAAACTTATTGGTGCCTTCTAATAAGATTGCACTAACAAAATTTGTAAGACCTTGTTTTTCTTCAGGATCATAAAAATACTTAGATTTAAATTCTAAAATCATATCAATTTTTGGCAAACCTGGGTTGTCATAAGCCAATACTTCAAGACCATTACTTAAATGAAAGACTTCATACTTAGGAAATTTAAAATCTTTTTGTTCTTTGATTTGGATTTCGTGAACTTTTAAACCCTCTTCAACTAATGATTCACGCGCTTTTTTAGATAACACGCGCGCATCTTCTGTGTCAGAAATTTTTTGCAACTCAAGCCATCTGTCTTTATCTTCTTTATTAATTGGCAACAATTTACCAATATTTGCCGATGAAGATCTAAAACAATCTTTTAAGATTTTTTGTATCGTATTTTTTAATTCAGGATTATTACCGGACAAGTAATTATAAATATAATTTTCATCACCATTTGCAAGGTAAGACTTACCAATTATATATGCTTGCTTTTCATTATCTTCTAATAAAGATAAATACTCTGATTCTGCTTTTTTACATGCACGTTGAATTTCTTCATCTGTTGTGCCGTTTTGTACAAGTATTTTTATTTCATGTTTAATTATAGAAACAATCTCATCGATATCTTTCTCATGTTTAGGTGTGAAGGTAACAAAGAACACACCTTGGTCAAATAAATCATAAGAAAAAGTTTCAATATCTGTAACTAGTTGTTTTTCATCTAGTAATTGTTTATAAAGCCTAGAACTTCTGCCAGATCCCAATACAGAAGATATTACATCAATTGCATAGTCAACTTTTTCACGTGATCCTGGTACTAAATAAGAGACCATGACCTGAGGTTGTTTAACATCTCTGTAAACAGTTACTGATTTTGATGTTAAATCTCTAGGTAAATAAAACTCTTCTTTTTTATAGTTCCAGTCAGGCTCAATTTTGCCAAAACTTTTTTCAGCTAATTCAAAAACTTCTTCTGGTTTTACATCACCAACAACAACTAGTGTTGCATTGTTAGGAATATAATGTTTTTTATAAAAATTAACTAAATTATCCCTGACTAAGCTCCATAGATCATGCTTGTAACCAATAACTGGATATTGATACGGGTGACCAGTAAAGCTACTCATTATCATTTCTTCTGTAAGAGTAGATGGGTAATCATCGTTATACATTTTAAGCTCTTGAATTACTGCTTTTAATTCTGAATTTAAAAACTCTTCTTTAAAAGTGCAATTACGCATGCAATCTGCCATTACAGGCAACGATTCTTGCCAGTGGTGACTTGGAAACTCAAATAAGTAACCAGTGTAATCAAAAGAAGTAAAGGCATTACAATAGCCTGATAATTTATGTGTAATTAGATTTATATCAGATTCTGATAATTCTTGAGTTCCCTTAAAGATCATATGCTCAATTAAGTGAGCTATTCCTTTTTCGCCAGATTTTTCATCTTTTGAACCTACATTATACCAAAGTTGGACTGATACTTTTGGAATTTGGTGATTCGGCTTTACTAGAATAGTAAGGCCATTTGATAATATTT
>JARLHJ010000042.1 GCA_031292305.1 Candidatus Babeliales bacterium | reverse complement strand
TTTTATTATTATAAAAAAAAATAGTATAAATTAAGTAAAAACAAACTAGGAGAAAAAATGGAACCAGTACAAGCAATGCCAGCACAAGCACAAGCATCAAGTGTTACAAATTGGATGGATAGTATAAAAGAAACACTTTTAAATTGGTATAATAAGTTAGATTTAAATTCGAATAAAGTTATAGAGTTAGCATCATATTTTGCGGTAGCTTTTTTTATTGGATTTATATTAAAAAGACATGCCAGAATTTTATTTTCATGTGCCATAGTTTTAACAATTGCTCTTCTGATATTTGCATATTTTGATTTAGCTTTTATAAATTGGTCCAAGGTAAGAGAGTTAACTAATATAAGCCCTAATGATACTTTAGGTACATTAATAGAAAATTGTATAATTTGGGTGAAGCAAAATATAATATTAGTGATCAGTGCTCTTTTAGGTATTCTTTTTGGGTATAAAATAGGATAAATATGAAAGAAAAAATAAGCTTTGTAGATAAGTTATCAGATATTTTAGTTAAAATGAAAATTGTTTCATCCGCTGAAGCTAAAGCAATGAAAAAAGATTTTGAAAATAGATCAAAAGAATCTTTTGATAATTTTCTACTTTCAGAAGATTTAGTTTCAAAAGAAGATTTGCTTTTGGCTTTAAGTGAATGTTACCAATTGCCAGGTTTTGATGTAATCGGATATTTTTTTGACCATGATTTATTATTAAATTTCCCTAAAGAATTTTTATTAGAAAATGGTATTATTCCTGTAGAGCTAGATGGAGAAATGTTGCTTTTAGTAGCCAGTGATCCAACATTGCCGGGGCTAAGAGAAAAAATAGCAGAATATTCAAGTTATGAAGCTGAATTTAATATAGGTTTAAAGCAAGATATCTTAGATTCTATACAAGAATACTATGATGAATCTGATACTTATATTCGTGATCTTACTGATGAAGACGAAACAGATGATGCTGCGTTAGAAAAAGCAATTTTGTATCCGGATGAACTTATTGATCAGGCACATTTAATTATAGATGAAGAAGATGATCATGACGATCAGGTAGAAGACGTTATAGATAAATTAATTGATGACAAAGATTTATGGTAAGAATTGATAATGATAATACGTCAGTTGTTGGCTTGGTTGATAAAATAATTAACCAAGCTATTTTTTTGCGAGCATCTGATATTCATTTAGAAGTAATGGAAAAATATTTGCGAGTAAGATATCGTATTGATGGTATTTTATATGACCAAAATCAAATTAGGTCAGATTTAATGTTTCAGGTTATCTCGCGCATTAAAGTTCTTGCAAATATTGATATTGCTCAAAAAAGAGTGCCACAAGATGGTAAGTTTAATATCAATTATAATAATCATTTAATTGATCTGCGTATTTCTACATTCCCTGCAATTTATGGCGAAAAGATTGTGATACGTATTTTAGATAAAACTAAAACTGCAATAGATTTAGAAACTTTGGGTTTTGATGAAGATACATTAAATAAATTTAAAAAATTAATAAATAAATCAAATGGCTTTATTTTAGTAACTGGACCTACTGGTTCTGGCAAAACTACAACATTATATTCTGCTCTTTCTTATTTACATTCTCCTGAAAAAAATATAATAACTCTAGAAGACCCAGTTGAATATCATATTGATGGAATTACCCAGGCGCAAATTCACCCTGACGGTGGATTTACATTTGCCAAAGGTATTCGTTCTTTGTTGCGACAAGATCCTGATATTGCAATGATTGGTGAAATTAGAGACAAAGAAAGTGCAAAAATTGCTATTGAAGCTGCACTTACAGGGCATTTAGTTTTCAGTACTTTGCATACAAATAATGCGCCTAGTGCAATTATGCGTTTAATGGATATGTCTATTGAGCCTTTTTTAATTAATGCTGCGATTACGGGTGTTATGGCACAAAGACTTGCCAGAAAAATTTGTCAAAATTGTAAGTATCAATATGTACCAAATGCAAAAGAACAAAAAGCTCTTTGCGAACTTAATGCTAAGTTAGATTGTCTTTATAAAGGCAAGGGTTGCAATGAATGCAATAATTTGGGTTACAAAGGTCGCACAGGTATTTTTGAACTCTTGATCATGACAGATGATTTATGTTCCTTAATAGTCGAACATCCACGTTTTGAAGCTATTCAAAATCAAGCCATTGCGGATGGCATGCATACACTCTTAGATGACGGTATTCTTAAATTAAAAGACGGCATTATCTCTTTAGAAGAATTAATTAAGGTGATTGCTTAAACCTTAGTATTATTATCATTAAAAAAATTATTGACTTGTTTATATACCCCTATGCAAATGTATTTTTATATGATATAATCTTATTTGTAACAAAAATGAAGATATGGGGGAAATTTACTATGAAAAAGATCTTTTTATTATTTATATGCTTATTTAATCTGTCTTATTTAAGTTCAGTGACCATAGATTTTGTTAAGACAAATTATATATTTTTTTTAAACAAGACAAGAATACCTGAATCAGAAATATATATTTACTGGTATGATTCGTTTGGAAAAGAAATAATATGGTCAAAATTTAAAAATAAAGATGAGATTATTAATAAGTATTTTAAAAATCCAAATACAATTCAAATAGATAAATACATAAATATTATATGTATTGAAGCCCCGGAAAAGGCACAATTTTTTAAATTAATGCCTTTATCAAAATATGTAAATTCATCCATGAGCAAAATTGAAAGAGGCTTTCTTTATGAATTGAAAACAAAAAAAGATATGTCTTTTTTAAATGACGTTTGTGAAAATGGTGAAGCTGAGTATGTGAATGTCAGCAGTCAACCAAGTGGATCTCTAGAAATCACAGAAATTGAAAAAATTAAATTATCTTATAATCCTAAACAATCTAATCTTTCGCAGAGTTTTAGTAATCTTAAATTAAATGATTCATGCAATAAGAATGAAGAATGTAAAGAGAATGATAATTTGTATGATCAATAGCTTTAATGCATAATTAAATATGTTGTATTTATAAACTTATAAAATAATAAAAGATTATGTTATTAATCAAAAATCTAACAATTTGCATAGAAAACAAAGAAATTATAAAAGACTTGTGCTTAGAAATAAAATCAGGTGAAATACATGCTTTAATGGGCCCAGAGGGTTCGGGTAAAAGCGCATTGGCTTATACGCTATTGGGTCACCCAAAATGCAAAATTATAGATGGTGCAATGTATTTGAATGACAATGATATTACAGATATAGGAATGTCTAAACGTGCCAAATTGGGTATTTTTTTTCCATTTCAGTGTCCGCAAAAAGTTCCTGGATTGCAAGTCCTTACTTTTTTAAAGGAAGTCTATTCAACATTTACCGGGAAGCAAATAATAGTTGCTGATTTTAAAATTTTATTAGAATCTAAAATGCGTATTCTTAAAATGAATATTGCATTTGCGAGTCGTAATTTAAATGGAGATTTTACAAGCTCAGAGAAAAAACACCTTGAAATGTTACAATTGCTTTTGATTAATCCAAATTTAGCAATTCTTGATGAAATTGATTCGGGCTTAGATATTGATAATCTAAAAATTATGAATAACGTATTAAATCTATGCAAAAAACAAAACCCAAATTTTATGGTTATATTAGTTACGCATAATCAAAAGATACTAGATTTCATTATTCCAGATTTTATGCATGTTTTCAATGAAGGAAATATAATAAAACCCGATCTCAATAATTTGCTAAAAAATAATTCAAATAAATTACAAGCATAAAAAACGCACAGATTAAATCCATGCGTTTTTTATTGATAAAAATTACTGATTGTTTTCTTGATATTTTAATTGTATAAAATTTATTATATCTGTAAGTGCAGATTCTGAATTACTATCGATAAGTAAAGCATAATTATATACAGGTTCAATTGTTAATGATTTTTCAGCATCATTATCTTTAGATTCAGAATCAAAGCCTTCAAAGGAATTGCGGTATATTTGTTCATACATCCTACTCTCGGTAGGAGTTGTAGCTGATGCTTGTAAGAACTGTCTTACGCCGTGAAGACTCTCTTTAGGAGAAAACTGTATTGTATTTGAGCTTTCTTTTCCAGGAATAGCAATTCTATATCTAGTATTAAAGCCAGACACAGCTTGATGAGGGGATCTTGACTCTTCTCTTTTTTGGGATTCTGATGAGCATGCACTGTTTCTTGATTGAGTCCTTTCTACTAAAGTTTTAGGATCACAATAAATATTTATTGGATAAACTTTATAGCCACCTTTTTCTAATCTTTTAATGAATGTTGGCATATAATCAGGGTTTACAACAGTATCATAAATTACGTTAATGTTAGATTTAGCTATATCTCTTAAGGTTTTAATCATAGATGTATTTGGATCATCAAATTCTTCATCTTCAGGGTATGATTCATCTTCAGATTCGTTATCAGATGCATCACTATCGCTATCTGAATCACTATCTGAGCTGTCTGAAGAATCACTATCGGAATTACTAGCAGAACTATCTGAATTAGAGCTGTTATCACTATGTGAGCTGCTTGAAGAATCGCTATCTGAATTAGATTTGTTATCACTATTTGAATCATTATCAGAATCATCAGGAGCATTATCAGGAACATCAGGAGCATTATCTGGATCATCAGGAGTATTATCTGGAGCCTCAGGAGCATCAGGAGCATTTAATAGGTAATTATTTAGATATTTATTAAATAAACTTGGTGACAAACTAGACTTATTTAATAGGAGTACTCTTAATGAACTCATATTAGGTTCTGGTTGACCCGGTAGGTTTTCATCTAGTGATACTCTAAGCCAGTTGCCTGATTTTTGAAGTTGCTGAATTGCAAGATTACTTAATGTAGTTTTACCAGAGCAGGATGGCCCTTCAAAAACAAATATTAAACCTTTCTTTGAAGAAGTTACAGATGATGATGAGGCAGAGCTTTCATCTTGTGCGGCTAAAGCTAAATTGTCTAATCCAGAAGGGGCTGCAGCAGATGCTGGATATGCTGATGCACTCATTGGATAAGAATACTGGGGTTGTGCAAGTTCATGTTCTGATGAATTTAATTTTACTACCAGAAGTAAAATAATTATCGGTAAAACAGTAAGTTTTTTTAAAATCATTATATACCCTCCTTTAATTTCCACATTTTAAATACTATTTTTTTTGAATTTTTTTATGCGATTAACAATTATAACGACTGCTTCAGAGTTTACTTTATCAAGCACTAAAGCATATTTAAATCTTGGTGTTTCATTTTTTTCTATATTCGTCAAACATATAGCCGCTAAATTTAAACTAAGCTCACTTAAAGAGCTGCCACCACTGCTATGACGACGTAATAGATTTTTAATATTTCCTTTTTCAGGTTTGTAATCAGAACAACTTGAATCTGTTTCTACACTAGAAACTGCTTGTGCACTGGAAACTGCTTGTGTTTCAGTGTTGTTTAAATTAGATCTAAAAGAAAAAAAATACACTAAAGATTCAGGTTTAGGGCGTACAGCTGAAGGGATAGGAGATTGCATAAGTTTTCTAGGACTAAAATCATGAGCTGCAGCAGGGCTTGGAGTATTATGTCTTAATGTTTCTCTATACTCAGAACTAACAATTCTTGGTTGGATATTTATTGCACAAACTCTATATCCACCATTTTCTAATTCGTTTATAAAAGTCGAAATGATGGCTTCATTTAAAAAAGTATTATATATAATATTAAATTTGTTATTAGCTAATTGGTGTAATTGTTTAATCATATTAAAATCAGAAGAATCATGTAATTCAGCTAAATAGTCTGATTCTTGACCACTATTAGAGATGTCACGTTCAGTTACATTGGGCGCATCAACAACTTCATTAACAGATGTGTGTGGCACTGTTTGGATACACCATTTTTTCTTGGCTTTTTTTGATTTGCTATTTTTTTTAGTTAAGGCTTGATTCAGATTAGCGCATAGATCTTTCTTTTCTTCAGAAAAACTTCCATTTAAAACTACAATTATACCCCTATGTCTGTAAGAGGCTGAATTAGATGATACGGTTTCATCTTCTGAACAATTTATTGCCATTGAACAACTTGCAGCTAATAGTACTAGCAATATTGCAATTTTTTTAAATACCATACCCATTCCCCGAATTAAAGTTGAATTTTCTATTTGTAAATATATTGTATCATTAATAGTAAGTTTAGTCAATGGTTATATAGGTTTTACCCACCAATTTGTCTGTTTTTCCGGATAAGAATCATTTTCTTCAGGTTCTGTTTGATTAGATCGAAATATTGCCCATTCTTGTAATAATTCATAAGCTTTTAAATAAGAATGCCTTTCGGCGTTATCAAGCATCAAAATACCCCCGGCTTTTAACTTAGGTAGGCTATTTTTGATGCATTTCATTCTTGTTTGGCCGTCTATCAAAACAAGGTCAAAATATTCGTTTGGGAAGGTTATAGGTGCTATAAAGTAGTTTTCTTCTATAAGTCTATAATCTACTGGGTGGCAATTATATTTTTTTAAAGCTAGTTTAACCTTGTTATACCATTCTTCATCATGTTCTATTGACGTTAGAAATTTGGTTTGCCTTGAAAACCATATAGTCGATGCCCCTGAGCCAAATTCTAAAATTTTTGCATTTGGGCGTTTTTCTAAGAAATCAGTTAAAAAAATTATTGAATCTTTGGTAAGCCAAGGCATGTCCCTAATCATGTCTTTACCTTTGGGTATAATGTAATATATTTATAATTATGAACATAAAAAAAGATTTTCCTATATTTAACAATAAGCCACTAGTTTATTTTGATAATGCAGCAACCACGCAAAAGCCTACCCAGGTAATAGACAGTATTGTTGAATTTTATACAAAACATAATTCTAATATTCACCGGGGGATCTACTCATTTGGGGAATATGCAACTGTTTTATTTGAAAAATCTCGGACCCAAGTAGCTAATTTTATTAACGCACATGTAAGTGAGGTCATTTTTACCAATGGCACAACAGGCAGTATAAATTTTGTCGCTCTTTCATGGGCTGATAAGTTTATTAAGGCTGGTGATGAGATAATAATTAGCGCAATGGAGCATCATTCAAACATGTTGCCTTGGCAGCAGATAGCACAAAAGAAAGCTGCTGTTTTAAAAATTATACCTGTAACTACTGGGTATGAGTTAGATATGCAAGCATATGAGCAATTACTTACCCCGAATACTAAGCTAGTTGCAATAACACATATCTCAAATGTGTTGGGTACTTTAAACGATATTGAGCTTATAACCCAAAAAGCACACGTAGTAGGTGCTAAAGTGTTAATAGATGCAGCGCAATCAGTTGCGCATTGCAAAATTGACGTAAAAAAGATCAATTGTGATTTTCTTGCCTTTTCTGGGCATAAATTATTGGGGCCAACAGGTATTGGTATATTATATATTAAAAACATACTTCATAATCAGATTGAACCCTTGCAATTGGGTGGTGGAATGGTATTTGAAGCTAATATAGCAAACCCCACTTGGCTACAATCGCCTCATAAATTTGAAGCTGGCACACCACCTGTCGCGCAAGCTATTGGTTTGGCTAGTGCAATAGATTATATAAAGACGCATATCAATTTCGATCACTTACAAAAGCATGAAGCCGCTTTATGCTCAAGATTAATTGATGGCCTTTTAAAATACCCTGAAATTAAGATTTTAGGCCCCATAGAGCAATTAAAGCAAAAGGGCCATATTGTAAGTTTCACCATTGCAAACTTCCATCCCCATGATGTTGCTGCTTATCTAGATACTTTTGGAATTTGTGTACGTGCAGGTCACCACTGTGCCCAGCCATTACATAAAGCTTTAGGTATTGAATCTTCAATACGCGTTAGCTTTTATGGTTATAATACTCTTCAAGAAATAGAATTTTTATTAGAAAAAATAGAACAACTACTTATTTCTACCCTATAATTAACCCCCTTAGTACTAAATGCTAGACAAAAGCATACCTTCTGTTAAAATTACAAATAGAGTAATAATTAAATAATTTTTAATACATTATGCGTAGTGGGGAATGAAATGAAAAAGATTGTTTTTTTAATTCTATGTTTTTTGGGGATGAGGCTATTTTCTTATGAAATTGGCCAAAATTATAGCATTGAATTAAATGGCGATCTTCATAGATTTGAATTAAAAGAAAATGGCGTATACACAATATTTGAATTATTTTTAGACGATGACATTATAGGCTTTATTGAAATTAGACCTTGTTTAGTTAATAATTCTTACATTTCCCAATTAAATGTAACGGGAAGATTCAGAGAGTATAAATACGGTGCATTATTATTAAATTTAGTTTTTAAACATTTGCGGTCAAAAGGCATCAACGAAGTTAGTCTTATGGCTAGCCCATATGAATTAGTTTCTGGATCAGATGAATATAACCAAAGACAGGAATTTCTTTTTAAATATTATGCTAAATTCGATTTTGTATTGCAAAGTGATGGCTTCAGCATGGTAAAACAATTAAGATCAAAACTTTGAATATAGGAGGTTTTATGAAAAAATTTTTACTTATAATATTTGCTTTATTAAATTCTTATATTTTCTCCAGTGAAGTGATAAGTAAGTCGTCAATTCAAAATCTAGAATTTAAACCGAAATTTGAAGAATTAAAGTTTCCAATAAAAGGTATTTGTAAAATTGAATTAAAAATCAAAAATGAATTAATAGGATATATAACTTTTAAAGAGTATGACAAAAAAACTGATTATTTCATTTGTAAATTATACATATCCACCAACTCAAGAGGAATGGGATACGGTAGGATTTTAGTTAATTATGTATGTGATAATTTAAAACAAATTGCTGATGCAAATCGAGTTATTCTAATTCCTGCTCCTTTTGAAGAAATTGATGGCGTAGAGCGCTATATTCATGATGAAAAAGATTTTAATACAAAGCAAGTGTTGATTTGCGAACTATATAGTCAGCTTGGCTTTGCTGCAGAGAGTATATATATGTTTAAAGATTTGAAGAAAGCCAATGATTGTGAAAAAATAAAATCAGCATAATTAAGCAGTAGAAAAAATAGATGATTAAATGATAAAAAGTTGTGTGGGGGTATTAGGGATGAAAAAAATTATTTTTATTTTATTATCATTGTTTCATGCAATTATATTTTCAAGTGAAATGTGTTAGCCTGTGTCTAAAACTATAATTAATTTCGAAATTGTAGAATCTATTATTGGCAATACGTATTACAATGAATTAAAACTTAATGGAACGGTTCTTGGTTATTTAAGTTATATTCAGCAAGCAAATAATTCTTTTTTTATTAATCAATTGTATATTTATCCATTATTTAGAGGTAATAAATTAGCTTCACTGTTATTGCAATCAGTATGTTCGGAATTAAGTATTGGAGCTACAAAAATTTCTGTATGTCCCTTACCATTTGAAAAAGATGCAAACGATAAGGATAAAATTATTTGGTTTGAAGGTGATGAAGAATTACAAAAAATAGTCAAACTTAAAAATTTTTATAAAAAACATGGCTTTGTTGAAAACCAAAAAAATATGGAATTGTTAATTAAAAAAGAGGCTTTGTAAATGAAAAAGTTGTTTTTAATGATATTTTTATTTAATTGTTATGTTTTTGGTAGTCAAAACTTAGAAGATTTAACTCAAATTCCACATATTAATTTTGAATATAATAATCTCATTTACAGAATTGAAACTGAATTAATAAATAATAAATATTTTACGTTTAATTTATATATCAAAAATCAAAGTCTAGGGTATTTAACTATTAGACAAGAAGAAAATTGTTATTTTATAAGTTATATTTATATATACAAAGATTTTAGAAATAAAAAGCTTGCAGGGCTTTTATTAGAAAATGTTTGTTCTTATTTAAATTCCCAGGGCATATATAGAATAGAACTTTTACCTTATCCAAATGAGTTCAAAGAAGGTTCTCCCGAATTTACAGAAATAAAAGAAAGGCTTTATAAATATTATTCTAAATTTGGTTTTACAAGAAAAAAAGATTCAGATCGCATGGAAAAACAAATTAGATAATTATTGCAGCCACTAAAGCTGAAAGAATGTTTGCAAGTGAGCTTGCAAATACAGTTAATAATCCCAATTCACTAAGCCATTGTTTTTTTTCAGGTACTAGTGCACCAATTCCACCCAATTGAATTCCAATACAAGAAAAGTTAGAAAACCCGCATAATGCATATGTCATAATTATTTGTGTACGTTCAGATAAATTCATAGTAACCATTTTACTGTAAGCAACCAATTCATTAATAGTTACTTTGGTGCCCAAAAGCTCAGCAGCTTTAGTAGCATCAGTAGATTCAAAACCTAGAAGATACGAAAATGGCAAAAATAGTTTAGAAAAAATAAAACCAAGATTAATGTGCAAAAGAGATTCTAGCATTGCATTTAAAAGGGCAATTAAAGATATAAAAACAATAAGCATTGCACCAACGTTTATTGCAAGCCATAACCCATCAGAAGTACCTGAGCCAATAGCATCAAACACATTAGTAGATTTCTTTTCAAACGTTACATCTGCACCGTCAATAGTGTGCGAAGTTTCTGTTTCTGGGTAAATAATTTTAGCAATTAAAATAGAAGCAGGTATGGCCATAACGCTGGCAGCTAACATATGTTTTGCAGGTACGCCCATAGAAGAAAATACAACTAATATAGAACCACTAATTGTAGCCATGCCGCTAACCATCACCACAAATATTTCTGACTTTGTCATATTATGCAAATAATTTCTTATTAATAATGGCGATTCAGTTTGACCCAAAAAGCTATTTGCAATTGCGCATAAAGTTTCTGCGCCTGAAGTACCTAAAATTGGCCTTATCAATTTATTTATTATGCCTACAAAAAATTGAATAATACCAAAATGGAATAATACTGAAGTTAATGCACCAAAGAAGATAATTATTGGTAAAATTTTAAATGCAAAAATAAAACCCCATGCACTATCTGCATTTGTTAAATTTCCAAAAACAAAAGTTGTTCCAACTGTTGCAAATCCATAAATATTATTTATCCCGTTAGCTATTGCATCAAGAATGCGCTGACCTGAGTTTGTTTTTAAAACTGCAATACCAATTAAAAATTGTAATCCTAATGCACTAAAAACTAATTTTAATTTAATTTTCCGTTTGTGTTTAGAAAAGCAAAAGGCTATTAATAATATTGCAAAAATACCAAGTATGTTCATGTATCGGTTGTATTGAATTAAGTAATCAAATATCATTTTTTTCCTGTAAATTAATTTTGTGATTAACTTATTTTAATGATATTTAGTCTATTTGGCTAGGCAATAAAAAAAGCTCATGCAAGATTTATTTCTTGGCATGAGCTTTTATATTTTAAATAAAATTATAGAATAACTGAATCTGCAATCGGTCTAAGAACCATTTTTAACTGATTTATTTTCTCAACAAGAAGCGCGTCACCAACTCCTTCTAATTTGCAGCTTTCTAAAAGAGCTCTAGCTTTATCATCTTGATCTTGTTCATGATAAATAGTAGAAATTAAATATTTTGCGCGTACATTACACATTCCTTTTACTTCTAATTGCGCAATAATTAAATTCAATATTTTTATATATCGATTTAATGTTTTTAATTGGACATACTGAGGGTTGATAGAGATATTATTCTGAAAGTATTTTAAAACATCATATATTTCTTCATCGTTGGCAATTATTGCATTTACAAAATGTTTTAATTTTGCTTCTTGGTTTGGGTTATTATCTTGAAGATCATAATTAGAACCGATATGTGCAAATTCACCTGAAGAAAGATCTAATTCAAAATAATGAACTTCTTCTAATGCTTTACCTTCAATTGATAGCTTTATTGGATATTTATAAGATAAGTCAAATAAGTAATTTCCAGAACCAAAAAGCAATTTATGCAATTTTTTGCTATCGCAATAATTATAAGCTACAGGACTATTGCCTTTAGTTGTTGAAATTTTAGCTAAGATAAAAGGCATCTTTTTTTCTATACATGTACTCTTGGTTTGTTCAAAACTTTCTTCTTCAAAATTGTCTTCATCTTCTAAATATGAGCTATTTACTAACTTTAAATCTAATATATAAGTTTCGCCCGGCATATCTTTTACTTTAGTAGGAAGGTCAGAGGTTGATGCTGCAGGATTTCTAAAAACTATAAAATTTCTGCGCCAACCTTCTACCAACACAGTAAATACCGCATATTCTAACTTTCTACGCCACATATAATCTTTAACTGAAACTAACATTGCCATTATCTTATCGCGTTTATGTATTGCAAGTGCCAGGCCCAATAAACCTAGAAAACCCTTTTGATTACTACTAATCTCGGTTTGCCAAAATGATTTTGCAGCTTGAGAGTAGGCCAATAATTTATCAAAATGTTGTTGAAGATTATTAGAAACTGTTAAAGCATTTGATGGTGCTGAAGAGTCATCTGCAGAAGATCTTAATGCAGTAGCTACTTTGGGTACCGAGCTGCATGAACCACCTGCACAAGAAGCTGCATCAAATTCTGAAGATGCAACTTTTAATTGCATAAACAATATTACTAAAGAAAAGTAAAAAACATTAATATTTTTTTTCATATCTCTCCTGTTATTTATTTACAATATTTACATTGAAATAAAACCTAACATAATTGAATGTTATTTTAAATACTTAAGTTTTAACAGATATAAAAATAAATTAGTTATTTTTTAGCAATTCCAGCTTTTTTGCGTTCTTGTTTTTCTTTAGCTTGTAGAGCTTCAATGATCTCATCAAGATCACCTTCCATTATATACTCTAATTTAGCTAAAGTTAGTTCTGCTTGGTGATCACTAACTCTATTTTGAGGGTAGTTATAAGTTCTGGATTTTTCTGCTCTAGATCCGCTGCCAACTTGTTCTTTTCTTTGTTGTTGCATTTCAGCGTCTTGCTTTTCTTTTTGCGCAACTAATAGACGAGACTTCAACATCTTCATAGCTTTTTCTTTGTTTTTATGCTGAGAGCGATCGTCTTGGCAAGTAACTACGACATTAGTAGGTAAATGTGTAATTCGAACAGCAGATTCAGTTTTGTTAACGTGTTGTCCACCAGCACCGCCTGCTCTATAAACGTCAATTTTTAAATCTTCTGGGTCAATTTCGAATTTAACTTCTTCTTCCATTTCAGGGAAAACTGCTACCGTTACAGTAGAAGTATGCACACGGCCAGAAGTTTCAGTTAAAGGCACGCGTTGTACTCTATGAACACCAGATTCATACTTTAAATGTCCATATACGTTTTTGCCTTTAACATGCAAAATTACTTCTTTAAAGCCTTTAAGATCAGTTTGGCTGTAATCTACTATAGAAACATTCCAGCCTTTTTTAAGACCATAGTTTGTGTACAATCTCATAAGATCTGCAACAAAAAGCGCAGCTTCTTGTCCACCTGCACCTGCTCTGATTTCAATATAAGCATTAGCTTTATTGGTCTCGTCAGCAGGGAACATTAGTTCTTCTAGAATATCTTTTTCTTTTTTTAGCTTAACTTCTAATTCAAGAACTTCATCTTTAAACATCTGCCTAAGCTCAGCATCATCTGTATTGGAAATCTGAGCATTGGCATCATGTATATTTTTTTCAGTTTCTTGAATTTCTTTATGTTTTTCAAGAATATTGGTCAAAAAAGAATATTCTTTTCCAATAGTTGATCTTTCAGAATTATTTAATTGTTCTGAAGATAATTTGGCACTAAGTTCATCATATCTTTTTTGGATATCTTGAATATCATTCATTACTTATTCTTGCTGTATTTCTTTTCAAATTTTTCAATTCTTCCAGCAGTATCAACAAATTTTTGTGTACCTGTAAAGAAAGGGTGGCAAGCTGAGCAAAGAGTAGTTCTTATTTCAGTTTTAGTAGAATGAGTCTTGAATGCATTTCCACAAGCACAATGTACTGTTATTTCATGCTTTTCTGGGTGTATACCTATTTTCATTGTTTCTCCTTAAAAATTATGCTATTTGTCAATAGAATAACAGGGTTTTATAGTTTTGTCTACTAATTATCTCTAAAAAAGGGGCTTTTGTAAAGTTATTCCCTGTTTTTTATATTAATTCCCATTCTTTTTCGTCAGTATCTGGGTTTGACTTAATTCCTGATTGAGCAGATGGCTTTATTAGGGTTGGATTTTGTGTAGCAACCCAAATTTCTACCTTGCCGTCTAATTTTATAGCTACCCTATTTTCTTTATTTGACCAGGAAATCGCTTCAATAGTTTCGTTTGTTTCTATTATAGGCTTAGATTTTTTTGAGGAAGAAATATTTCTTATGAATATTTGATTATCAATTGTATATCTTAATTTGCTAGCGTCAGTTGAAAATGACACAAAAGAAATGGTCTGTTTTAATTTAAGAAGTTGTTCATTCTTTCTAAGATAATCAGAAATTGTTGTTTTTGCTTTATAGGTATTTAAAATTTTAGTCATATCCTCTGATACTAATATGTTATCTGAATCATTATAATTTATAACTCCCAAGTAATTGAAGTCGTTTAAATTCCAGGTTTTAACTGTTTTGTTATTATTAGAATACGAAATTAAGCTACTACCATTTTTTGAAAAGGAAACATTAGAAACATAGCCTTTATGATTTAAAGTTTTAATGCATTTCCAATCGTTAGTGTTCCATATTTTAATAGTTCCATCTCTTGAGCCAGATGCACATAATGTACTATCTGAAGAAAAAGCTAGGCATTCAATTGAATTCTCGTGTGCATTGATTGTAAAAATAGATTCCCAATTTTGTGTATCCCACACTTCAATTGTTATATCATCAGATCCGGATATTAAAAATTTCCCATCTGGTGAAAAAACAAGAGCTTTTATAAGATTTTCATGTCCCTCTAGAACCTTGCGAGAATTGTCTTTTGTGTTTATAACTGTGATTGTAAATTCATCTGTAGCGCAAGCCAAGTAAGTTTCATTTGGCGACCAACACATAACTTTAATGGTATCATTAAAATCATACGCTGATATTTTTTCATAGGTAAATTCATTTGCGTAAGATGGCAAGCAAATAATAAGAATTAAATTAATAATGGTTTTTTTCATGATACTCCCTTTTTAATTTTTTAATTTCCTTAGTTTATATTAAAATTTATTAAAAAGACAATACAGATAATTAAATAAACAAAAAAGGCACAGGTTTTTACACCTATGCCTTTTCACTTAAATTACTACAAATTTAATTAGCTAAGTAAACTCTAGCTTTTTTACCATTTATTGCAGTGTTCTTCAATAAAGGTAAAAGTTCATTTGCTTTTTTAGTTGATAACGCAATATAACTCTTTTCACGTAATACTTTAAGCTTGCTTAAATCATTAGGTAAAATTTTACCAAAATCAGCAAGATATTTAGTAATATCACGTTCAGTTATACCATGGCTTGAACCTAGATCTATTTTAAGTTCAAGTAAGTCATTGCGCATTAATTCTTCTTTAAATCTAGCAGCGTCAGCATTTCTGTCGCCTCTATCAAATCTATCACTTCTATCTCTACCGCCAAATCTATCACCACGTTCTGATCTATCAGATCGTTCAGATCTTTCTCTAGGTTGAGATTTTTCAGCATTAAGATTTGCTTCAAATTTTTGGAAAAATTTATCAGCAAGCATATTGTGTAAGATATTCATAGTAACTTCAGGAGTGAAGGTTGCTAATGTTTTTTCTAATTCTTTTGTATATTTTTTAGCTAAATCAGATTTTTCTGAAAATTTAGCTATGCATTCTTGCATCTTTTTAGCTTGAATTTCTAAAAGATCTTTCATTTGTGGAACATTCATTTGTTGAATTTCAACATTGAATCTTGCACCTAATGATTTGATTTTTCTTATTTCAGAACCATTGATAAATGTTATTGCTGTTCCAGTTTTACCAGCACGACCAGTTCTACCAATTCTATGAACATAATTTTCATGATCATTAGGAAGAGCATAGTTAACAACGTGAGTAATATCAGGAACGTCAATTCCACGTGCTGCAACGTCAGTTGCTACTAAGATTGAGAATTTTTTATCTCTAAATTGTTGAATTACTTTTGTTCTAGATGCTTGGTTCATGTCACCATGTAAACAATTTACATCATAACCATGAGCAGAAAGCTTTTCAGAAATTTCTGCAGTAAGCATTTTTGTAGGGCAGAATATGAATCCGTAGAATTCAGGGTCACTGTCTACAATTGAACATAATGCATTTAATCTTTGGCTAGATGAAGCTATGCAATAAAATTGTTTAGTATTTGCTGTACCAACTTTATTTGCACTAACTCTGACTGTAACAACATTTTTCATGTGGCTATTTTTAATATCACTGATACCAGGTTTTACAGTAGCAGAGAATAACCAAATTCTTCTGTTTTCAGGAGCAAATTTTAAGATTTCATCAATTTCTTCTTTAAAGCCCATGTCTAACATGATATCGGCTTCATCAAGTACTAATACGTCTAAATCTTTTAATACTAATGTTTTTCTATTTAAATGGTCATTTAAGCGACCAGGTGTACCTACTACTATATGAGCGCGTCTTAAGTCTGTAATTTGCTTAATAATTGATACGCCACCATATACTGGGCATACAGAGATGCCAGCACTTTTACAAATTGGTTCTAAACTAGAAACTATTTGTAATACTAATTCGCGTGTAGGTGCAACTATTAAACCTTGAATTGCACGTTTTGATGTATCAATTTTTTGTACTAGTGGTATTCCAAAAGCAAGTGTTTTACCTGTACCGGTTTGTGCTTGGCCATGGAAATCTGTTTCATTTTCTAATAAGACAGGGATTGCTTTTGCTTGAATTTCTGTAGGTTCTGTAAACCCTAATTTGTCCAACGCTGCTTGAATAGTAGCGTTTAAATTTAATTCTTTGAATGTTGCCATATGCATTACCTTTTCTTGCCATCTCTTAGGATAAGCGATTTTGTGTATGTTTATTCCTTCTGTATAGCCCATGTTGGAATAAACTACTTAAAATCTCTTTAAGTTCCCAAGGACATACAAGCACCCAGGCTTCGCGTACAGCTACTCTGGGCAGGAAGTAATATCTTACTATAAGATATTGATCTATTATGTTTAATAATACCCTAAAGGTTTCTACCTGTCAAATTCTAGTTTCTGACAAGCGTTTTTGCTGAATTTACTTTAAAAGCTTATTCACTGATAAATAGGTTAATGCCCCTGCTAATACACGTGTACAGTAGGCTATATTATTAATATCAAGAATGTCAGTTCTGCTGCTTATTGCCTTAATTTTCATTAGATAATCTATAGCAGATTTTTGATCTATAAATTTATAGCCAATATAAACCCCAGCAGACAAGGCTATGGCTTTTCTTGTCAGGTTCACCCATGGGTTTTCTAAATCATTAGAATAGCTAGCGGGTGGTGATCGTTGATCACCAGATTGGCTAGGTTGTTCTTCCATCGCGAACACATTAAATGCAGTACATATTACAAGAGCTAATATGTGTATCGTTTTCATAAGATTCCCTTATTGTTAAATGATTAACAAATTAATAATAAGAGAATCTTATTTTATTTAGCAATATTTCTTAATCAATCAAATTAAAAGCCGGGATTCCCAGTTTAGTCATATGTGCTAATTCTTTAACTTGTAATATAGTAATAAACTCAACAGGTGTGCCGCCAGCAAGTTTTACTAATTCTATAGCTGCTCGTGCAGAACCACCGGTTGCAATTAAGTCATCGATTACCAATACACGTTTATTAGTTAAGCTATTTTGTGCAATTGTGAAAGTATCTGTACCATATTCTTTTTTGTAACTAACCGAATGTATTGCGCAAGGTAATTTGCCTGGTTTGCGAACTGGTATAAAGCCAGCGTTTAATTTTAATGCTAGTGCAGCAGCTAAAATAAACCCACGTGATTCTAAGCCAACTACAGCGTCAATATTGTGGTTTTTGTAATGCTCTGCTAAAAGATCTATGCAAGCAGCAAATGTTTTTGGGTTTGCTAAAATTGGTAGAAAATCTATAAAAGTTATTCCTTGCTTTGGAAAGTTTTCATAAACTTTTAATTCATGTTTTATAATATCAAGTTCATTAGTGTTTACAGCTTTGTATAAGGCATCATGTAAAAGCTTTTGGCGCGAAATTCCACCAAATTCAGGTTCTTTATGCCAATCGTGCGCATCTATAGTTTTCAATGTAAAACTTTTTGAAATTGCCTGCCCGATAGTTACAGAATATCCCTGATCATTAATTTTTTCTGATAATTTTTGTGCAAGTTTAATATATTTTTCTGGTATTAATGTAGGTTGTGATAAGCAAACTATTTCGCGTGTTGGATCAGTTTTTTCTTTTAATAATACTAAGCCAATATCGTTCCAATTGCTATCAGCTTTAGATTTCTCGACATAACTTTCAATTGCTATTGCATAATCTGCTGAATCTAAAACATCTTTTGGTAAACTATTTAATCGATTTCTTATGCCTGTAGTTGCCGTTGCTAAACCAATAGGTTGTTCAGGTATTTGTGAGTCTGTTTTATGTACAGAAAATTCTAGCTTGTTATTTTCATTTGCAAATTTTGCATTAAAAATTTCCTTCACTGCAGATATTTTTTGTTGATTTTGTGAGGCAATTGCAACTTTAATAACTTTGGCATCAACAAAAATCGATAACATAGAAAGTGTACTAAATAAAGCAAGATTTAAATTTGTCATAACTTTTCCTTGAGTTTTAAAATGAAATAGTGTTATATTGACACTATCTAAGTTTATATGCATATTAATTAACATGTCAAGAATTAATTAGTGTATTTAGTACACAAAGGTGGAAGTATGAGTTTAAAGCAGAGATCGCAATATTTTATGACAGTGGATTGTGTGATTTTTGGGTATAGCCAGGGCCAATTAATGGTTGCGCTAATAGAAAGAAAAAATGAGCCATTTAAAGGCAAGTGGGCAATTCCTGGTGGATTTGTAGAAGGTGATGAAACAGTAGATGAAGCGGCAGCGCGCGAATTACAAGAAGAGACAGGTTTGCATGATATTTATCTAGAGCAATTTCATGTTTTTAGTGATCCCGAACGTGACCCAAGAGGCAGGGTAATTACAGTTGCTTTTTTTGCGCTTATCAATTCTGATCAAATAGAATTAGTAGCAACTGAAGATGCGTTAGAAGCAAAATGGTATCCTGCATATAACATTCCTGATTTAGCATTTGACCATAATGCTATATATGAAAAAGCACTTGAAGAATTAAGATTAGCTGTCTCTATTAAACCCTTAGTGTTTGAATTACTGCCAGGTAAATTTACTTTAACAATGTTGCAAAATATATATGAACAGATTTTTGGATTTACAATAGATAAAAGAAATTTTAGAAAAAAAATCCTAAAAATGGATTTCATACAAGAAACAAAATATTTAACTAAAGGAGATCAGCAAAGACCGGCTAAGCTTTATCAATTTAACAAAAAACGCTTTATAAAGAATGATACAAGAACAGTTAATTCAATATTTTTTTAAGGATTTAAAATGAAAAACGTAATGTTTATATGGTTAATGGTTGCTGGTATTTCACTGCATGCAAGTTGTGACATGTTTACAAATGCTGATTTATCTGCATTCAAAAATAAAATTTTTTCTGATCAAGCAGTTGTTTTTTCAGGCAATGCAAATAAAGAGTTAGCAACGAAAGTTACTAAGGAATTAAATGTTTCTTTAGGCAATTCAATAGTCCAAAAATTTAATGATGGTGAAATACAAATTCAGATTCAAGAAAATGTGCGCAATAAAGATATTTATATTGTGCAACCTACTTGCCCGTGTGCAACGCAAAGTATTAATGACAATTTAATGGAACTATTTTTGCTAGTACGTACAATGAAACGTTCTTCTGCAAAAAGTGTTACGGCTGTAATTCCTTATTATGGTTATGCTCGACAAGATCGCAAAACTTCTCCGCGTGTACCTATTTCAGCAGCTGACACAGCATTAATGTTAGAAACTGCAGGCGTAGATCGTGTTTTAACTGTTGATTTACATTGTGGTCAAATTCAAGGTTTCTTTAAAAATTCTCCTGTTGATAATCTTTATGCAGCTTCAGTTTTTATTCCATACTTAATAACTAAGAAATTAAATAATGTTGTTGTTGTGTCCCCAGATGCAGGTGGTGTTGATCGTGCTAATAAATTTAAAAAACAGTTAGCAAAAAAAGGCATTCCATCTGAAATTGCAATGATTAGTAAACAACGTGCAGGTGCGGGTGTAATTGAATCTATGAATTTAATTGGTGATGTAAATGGTGCAGACGTAATAATTGTAGATGATATGTGTGATACAGGTGGAACATTAGTAAAAGCCGCTAAGTTACTAAAAGATAAGGGTGCAAAGCGTGTGTTTGCAGCAATTACACACCCAGTGTTTTCTGGCAAAGCATTAAAAATAATTGGTGAATCTGTAATTGATGAAATGGTTATTGCTGATACAATTCCATTACGTGCAGAAGCGCCTTCTAATATTAAAGTTATTTCAGTGGCGCCTATGCTTGCTGAAGCTATTAAGCGTATACAATTTGGCGAATCTGTTTCTGAATTGTTTCAATAATTTTTAGTTTTTATAAGCCTGCCAGTTAATTGGCAGGCTTATATTATTTTAAAGCGTGTTTTTGTTCAGGTGTTAATGCAGCAAGTTCAATATTTAAAAAGTAACTTAGTATAGTTCTAATTACTACAATAATTGCCAATAAGCCCAAGTTGTAATAATCAGGTTCAACTAAAGAACCAATAATATCGCCGCCTACCATAAATTCTAAGCCTAAAATTACGGCATTGCCAAATTGTAAGCGTATATAATTGGAAGAATATTTATTGTGTATTACAAGCATAAATAATTGATAAAGTGATCTGATAGCGCCAACTGCGATTACAATAACTCCAATAAAAGCAATTGAGTCTTTGATATACAATAACAGCGTATCTAAATAAACCATGTTAATTCCTTAAGATATTTTTTTATATTAAGGGTATAAAATTTTATAAATATTAAACAAGAAATTTAGAGTGAGTTGTAATGGAAGGTCCATCTATACATTTAATAGCTGAAGAACTGCAAATATTTGTAAATCAAAAAGTTAAAGATTGTTTAGGCAATTCACATTTTGATAAAGAACATTTAATAGGGCAGAAGATTGAAGAAATTTATGCATGGGGTAAAAGATTAATAATACAATTAGAGCATGATGTAATAGCAACGCATTTTCTTATGTATGGTAGTTATCGTATTGATGAAGAGCGCTTAGATAAGCCAATAAGATTTGCAATAATTACATCTAAAAATGCATATTATAGTTATAATTGCTCTGTTAAATGTTTTCCTGCGACTGATATTAAAAAATACATTGATTTTGAATTAGATATTTTATCAGATGTGTGGAATATAAAAAAAGTCATTAACTTAATACGCAAGAATCCGGATTCCACTATTGACGATGTTCTTTTAGATCAAAATATATTTGCTGGTGTAGGCAATATTATAAAGAACGAAGCACTTTTTACGAGCAGACTTTTGCCATCTGCAGTAGTTAAAAATTTAACGCTTAAAAAGATTAAAGAATTGGCAATAAATACTAGGCTCTTTTCGCTAAAATTTTTAGAATTGAGAAAAACTTTTGAATTAAAAAAGAATTTAGAAATTTATCGTAAACCAACTTGTCCAGTTTGTGGTTCTAAAGTAGTTCGCCAAAAAACAGGTAAAAGAAATAGATGGAGTTTTTTCTGTCCAAAATGTCAAAAAATTAAATAATTAAATTTTCAGCATTTTCTAATTTTTCTTTATTAGATTTTTGCAATTCCATTATTTCAACTAAAATTGAAGTATCGATATTAATATCTTCTTTTTGTTTTGTATCAGGAAACATAGTTATTACTATGTATTTATCCCTGGTAGTATCGTAAGTAATTATTAGTTTAATATTTTGTTTTAAAGTTATATCAATTATCCATAAATAGCCGTGTTTGACTTTTTTTCGTTGTAATTTTTCATAAGTTTTATTTTTGATCAGTGTAAGAACGTTTGAAAGTTTATTTGTTAAGGTATATGTGCTCCAAGCGCTAGGAAAAAAATTTTTGTAATCTAAAATGTGATTTTTTAAAGTTATATATAATATGTAGCCTGTATGAAAACTCCAGGGATTGCCCTTAGTTACTACCCATAAATCATTATTTATTTTACATATCTTTATATCTTGAGAATCTTTGTATTTTTCTATGCTATTAGGTTTATAATGATGGAATCCATGAATATGATTTTTATAATTAACTTGTATATCTTTTATATGAGTTAAAGCAAAATCAATATTAGAATCAATTTTAGAAAATTCTAACAATTGACCATTAGAAAGCTTAATTAATAATAAAAAAAACGTGAATATTTTAAGTACTAACATAAAACTCCTAATTTGCATCAGTATATTAGGAGTTTTATGTTTATTTCAATGTTTTTTAATTATCAAAACCTAGTATATCACCCGGCTGACAATTTAATTCTTTGCATATTGCTTCTAAAGTAGAAAATCGTATTGCTTTTGCTTTTCCATTTTTAAGTATAGAAAGATTACTTTCTGTGATTCCCACATTTTGCGCAAGTTCATTTAATCTTATTTTTCTTCTAGCCATCATTTCATCTAATTTTACAATTATTGCCATATTAATCCTAAATTGTTAATTCTTGTTCATGTTTCAATTCATAACCTTTTTGGAATATGGTCATTATCAAAAACATGAAACAGAAAATTATTATATTTAAAATTTCAGCTGATCCAAATGTTAAAGTTATTGTGCGTTGACCTACTGGGTTATTAAATGATGTGATTAAGCTTAAGATTGTGTTGCTTATCGGTGTATAAATTGCATAAATAAGTGCAATTTTTGTGATTCGTTTTAATAATGCAATTGTATGCAAAGAAAAATATTCATTATTTTGCATATACTTCATAAGTTTAATAATTAAAAAAAGTGCGAAAATTAAAAGTCCTGTAGATATTCCTGATACAAAAAAGCCCATTATTTTTTGTGATACTGTTAAAGTTGTTGTATCAAAATTATCACATGATAATAATAAGCCATTGCTACTAAACTTTTGGTATGTTGTTGGCACAAACCAATATGCGAATGTAATAATAGTTGAAGCAAATATCATTATGCTACTTAAAATTTGAATGGCGAATGCATATTTTTTATATGTATTCATATTTTTCCTTACAGGTTTAATAATTAAGATATATTTTTAACTATTTTAAATTGTACCTTATCGAAAGTCAATATTTATTTATCGATAAACAACAAGTTATACAGGTTGGGTTTATTGACCACTTGTAATAATTAAATATTTTGATAAGATTGTAATTACAGATCAGGAGTTTTGAATGAGGATATAATATGATAAATAAAATAATTTTTTTAATATTTTCGTTTTTTTCTATTTCTTTGCAATTTAATAACTTAGCAAGTGAGCTGAGAATACCTGCATCAGCAAGTGTTGCGTCTACAATAATTCCAGAAGACAAGTATGAAATTAAAGATTATGAGGAATCTAATAAACAATTTATTTTCGATTTATGTATAGCAAATGCGGAATTATTGTTTGAAAAATTCACAAATGATTTATTAGAATACGTGGTTGATAGAACCGACAATCATAAATATAATAAATATAAAAATAAATCAAATATTAAAATTTTATTTTTTAATAATGAACCAATTGGTTTTATAACTTATTTTTATGGATCAAATATGGCAAAAGCATGCATTGAATTTTTATGTATAGATACAAAATGTAGGGCTAAAGGAAATGCTACTAAATTATTAAATTATGCATTTGAAGATTTAATATTAAATGAAAATGATAGTGTAACTTTAGAAACATATATCCATAATAAGCTTGCATTAAAAATATATTTAAAGGCTGGGTTTAAAATTAAACGTAAGACCAGCAGTGATATTGTAGAATTAGAAAAACAATTAAAGAATTTTTCTTAGAGATAGATTAGTTTAAAATTAATGCTTATTTATCAAAGCCAAATATGCCTTAACAAATTAATTCTGTACAAGTTATTTTTTAGCATCCTTAATAAATACATAACTTGTATTACTGCCTATTTCGGATTTTGGGGCCTATCCCTCCACTCGCATCTTTGGGTGCTCCCGACTACGCTTATCCAGGCCTTCAAGCTTGGCAAGCTTCCAGCCTTCGCCTAAAGGCTATGGCGGACACGTCGACGCGCAGTCTATCGGGACGAAGGCCACGAGAATCCAATATCTTTTTAATTTAAAATAAATATTTTATAGCTTTATATTTATCGAATTTCGATATATTAATATTTTTAGGGAGTTGTCGACGAAAGTTTCTGAATATCAATACCTTGAATGAATATAAAGCCCTTATTTGATGTTAGGGTAGCTTCATCATTTTTAAGTACAAAAGGCGTTTGAATTCCGGGAGGTAAGTATTTTATATCATAACCAGTTACATTGCGGATGAGCAACCAATTTTTGCGTATTTCATCAAACCTAAAATTGCTTTCTTCAAGTTCGATAGGTTCATACATAATAAACACATAGCCAGCATTAGCAGGAATTTCTGTGCTTTGTATACATCCTAATTCTATAGATGCAAGTTCATAACTACTCTCTCCCCCACCGTAGACAATAATTAGTTCATGATCAGTATTATTTTGAATAAATGTAAATGCACAGTTAAGTGAGAAGATAATATTTTGCAAAGTTATTAATATTAATAGTTGTAGGTATGTTTTCATAACAAATTCTCATAAAATAATTTTTATAAACTCAATTGTGCCTTTAGCCATTCATTGTCAAAATGTGATTGCAGAACATTAAAGAATGTGTTTTTAAGTTCCAAAAGATTTTCTTGGTTGCCAGCTTCAATACGTAACCTAATTAACGGTTCAGTATTAGAAGCGCGTAAAATTCCACAGCCAAAATTAGTGTTAACACGTACGCCGTCAATATCAATTATATTTATATCAGATTGCTGCATAAATAATTTTTTTGCTTCTTCTATAATAAAAAACTTCTTGTCAGAAGAGCATGGCATATTAATCAATACTACAATATTTTTTTGAGAAAAAGCTTGCAACATTTCTTCTAAGCTTTTATCTGAATTATGCATCATTTCCATCATACGCATAATAGAATAAACACCATCATCATAACCTAAATATCTATCATTAAAACAAATATGTCCGCTTAATTCTCCGCCCAGTAATGCATTATGCTGATGCATTGCTTGTTTAATAAATGCAATTCCAGTACGTGCAAAATGTGGTGTAAAGCCTAATTTTTTAAATTGATCAACAATACCATTAGAGCACATTATATCAACAATTACGGCATTTTGTTCTGGAGTTTTTGTGATGCTTTGGCTAAAGATTCCAAGTAATTGGTCACCAGCTAATAATTTACCATCTTTGGTCATTAAAGATAATCTATCTGCGTCACCATCTAATGCCATACCAAATGCTAATTGTGGGTTTGCAGCTAGATATTCCTGCATACCTTTTAAATTTTTTTCTTGAGTTGGGTCCGGTTCATGGTTTGGGAAATTACCATCAACAATTTCATTCATTAACACTACATTAGTCCAGCCCATTTTTGCAACTAACATTGGCATAACGCTCCCACCAGCGCCATTGCTGCAATCTATAATGCAATTAATATCTGCATTTACTAAATGCGCAAATTTATCACATAAATAATTTACATAATCTGTGCATAATAAATTTTCTGTGTATGTGCCTTTATTAGCAGCAACAAATAAACCAGTATTATAAATATCACGTATAGTGCGTATTTGGTTTCCCCAAACAGATTCGCGATTTAAAATTAATTTTAAACCATTATCTTCTTTAGGGTTATGTGATGCGGTTATCATAATGCCCGCATCAACATTTAGTGTGTGTGTTGCATAATACATAACAGGCGTTGTACACAAGCCAAGAAATGTAACATTTAAACCACTATCAATAAATGCTCTGCAAATTTCTTCTTTCATTGCTGGCGAATGAATTCTTCCATCCATACCAATTGCAATATTTTTAATAGTTGGGCTCTTTTGTATAAAAAAAGTAGCAATTGCACGTGCAATGTTATAAACATTTTTTATTTCAAAATCTTTGCCTACATTTCCACGCAGATCATATTCTTTAAAAAAATTATTTTGTGAGTTTATAATAGTTTGTATCATGATGTTTTCTTTTTAAATATTAGAATTATATATGTAAGAATAGTTTAATATTTAAATTAATTTAAGAAAATGAATTTACATGAAATTCTTATTCTTAATACCTTTTATTAAATATTGTAGAATAAAATTAAATGACAATTTGCCAATGTTGTTTTTTTATGGTAATATAAAAAATACAATAATAGGGCATTATAAACAGGCGTAGGTATAAAATGATATTTAAAATGTTAAAACAACAAGTAATATCAGTAACAAATTTGGCTTCTTATTTAGTTATATTATATTTTGTTTATCCGCCTTTATTAACCAGTAATTGGGGGCTAGTTTTATGTTCATTGTTAATGGGGTTATACCTCTATTATATGAATTATAAGATTTCAAAAACTGGCATAAAAGCTCTTTTGTATTCACCTTCGCAAGAATATGAAAAAGAGCTTGAAGCTGAAATCATTAAATGTGGTGTAAATCCAAAAAGTATAATTATTCGTTATGGTTATACATATGAATGTTTAGCAACTGCTACCTTTAACACCATTACTTTAGATCCAATAATTTATAGTGAATCTCATAAAGACCCACAAGCAATAATAACAAAAGAGATTATAGAAAAGCATATTTTGCCTAGTCAGCCTGAAGCAGTTAAAGATAGATTAAATATGATAAATGAAATATTTTCGCCTGATGCACAGAGATTTGTTTTTAAACATGAGTTGGGACATATAGTTTATAACTATTCATATAAAAAATTAATATGGGTGGGCATTATAGGATTTGTAATGACTTATTTTGGTATATTGGCAACATTGAGTACTGTTCATTTAAATGGATTACTCTCAATATTTTTGGGCATAGCGATTGCCAGTATAATTGATTTATTTTTAACTTATTTTTCTAATCTCATTTTTAAATCCCAAGAAGAAAAAAAGGCAGATTTGTTTGCTGCAAAACATAGCTCAGCACAAGAAATAAATGCAGCCGCAAATTTTTTTGAAAAGTTTTACTATATTCAAGCAGATGCAAATAAAATCGCTGGAGGTTTATATTCAAAAATACCATCTATAATTTTAAGCGGGCATTATAATGGCAAAACCAGAGCTAAATATCTCAGAAAAGAAATAGATTATAAAAACTAGGGCATGTATAAATACACACCCTTAATAATTATTAATTTAATTAATTTTAATCTCGGTCTACATAGTCACTATCTCTATAACTGCAATCACAATTTCTGTCTGTGCAATCACAATCATCACCAGGAACAATAACAGCAGAAAATTTTCTACCATTATCAGGTGATGGGCCAATACCAATAATTGGACCATTAGAAGAACCACCTAACCCAAATGTTACTTTGCCTAGTTGTAGGCCTACAGCTCCACCATCAGCATATATATTAGCGGCTAATAAGCTCGTAATAGATAGCATAAATATAACTTTTTTCATGAGTACTCCTTTTTAGGTTAACAAGAGACTATTACCAGGTTCAATACTAATTTTAACAAAACGGCACCCTTTAAGTAAATAATTACACTTTGAATCAAAAAATATAGGTAAGGAGAGCAGAGTATTGACTTTGTCTGGCTCTAAAAGTTACAATTAGAAATGATGTGGGTTTTTATCTTAGAAATTAAGGGGTTAAAGTGTTAAAAAAATTTATATTGATTTCATTGATATCAGGTTTGTACATAATAAATTTAAATGCATCTGAAAGTGCATCTTCAAGCGCGCCCAAACCCAAAATTTTAACTTTAAACAAGACGCAATTGGAAAAACTTAAAAATGCAATTGCTAAATCTGAATCTAAAAGAGAACAAAATGTGTTTTTAAATGCCCCAACAGTAAAAAAATTGTCAGATCAACAATTGGCAATGCGATTAAGGTTTTTAACTGAACGAATTATAGAATTAGAAAAACAAATTAAGACAAATGTTAGCTCTTTTGAAGAGCATGATTGTCCTTGGAATGACGAAATATTCAAAAAAAATGATGCAATTCGTTTTGAAATTTTAAGATTAGAAAATCAAATTTCTAATTTATTAAATGGTGTTTAATGTATGTGTGTTTAAAAAAAAAGGGGAATAAAATGAAAAAGTTATCAATTTTAATGTTAGGTTTAGTATTGCTAGCAGGTAGTAATGCATTAGCTCATGGCGGCGGTGGCGGAGGTCACGG
>JARLHJ010000041.1 GCA_031292305.1 Candidatus Babeliales bacterium | reverse complement strand
TTTTGAATTAAGTTCATAGGAATTTTCTTTAATAGTAATTTTTTGCTTCATTTATACGATGTGTAAGTTTAAATGGTATTTCGAGAAATGCAAGAAAATTGAGTTAATAATATGATTAACAAGGATTATACAATATACTAAATATAATAATAAATAGATGTTTATAATATTTAGGGAGCTCAAACAGTGTATATTGGGGATATAGTTGCAATTGTAAATCATATAGGGAATATTCAATTAAGTTTTAATGAAGCTGCCGGTTTGGCAATCGGGGTAGAATTAAAAATAAGGCTTATGGCAGAATTGTATCAGCCTCTACAAAAGGAATTAAAAAATGTTATTAAACAAGATGAGGCTAAAAAAGGATATAAGATTAAAAATAAAAATTATTGGAATTGCGATCTTGAATATTTGGAAAGTGCAATTATTCTAATTTTTAATAACAAATTAGATCAACAGGAGATTGCAAAATTTGAAGCATTTAGGCAATTAAGAAATAAATTTCTTCACGCTGATTTTGTTAGTTTTATGAAATTGTTAGGAGTTACGCCTCAGGGTAAAAAACTTATACAAGATGGGTATAAAGATATTTTAAAAAAATCTGATATAAAAGAAGCTGTTCTTAGTTTAGATAATAAACTTTGTAGAAAATTTCAAATAATGGGAAATGAGGTTATAGAAATTTTAGATAAATTAATTTATAGCCTTGCAAAGAACTAAATTAATAATTTTGTTGTATTTGATTCTTGAAATTACTAAAGATATTATTCCATACTATTACTATGAGGGAACTAGTAAAAATGAGGGAATAATGAAAAAGATATTTTTATTTTTAATAATTTTAAATTTAACATTCCATGTTTTACCCAATCAAAATTCTCTTAATTCATTAAGGCCTTATTTGGGATTAGGGATATTGCTCAGCACGATGTATATTTATTCAAAATCCAGTGAAAGTACAAATAGGTATATTAAAAATATAGTTCTTTCTGATAAAGCTGCTACTAGAAAAGAATTGATTTATAAGTTTTCCTTATTATTAGAAAAATTAAAAAATGATAAAGAATATGAACAAAGCTTTGATGAAATTTGCCAAAAATATGAATTAGCACATCGACATAAACATGATACGCAATTAATTTGGACGGGAAGTTTTTTCACATCATGTTTATGGCTTACATTACTGATATTACCTGAATGTTTTTATCAAAATTTATAAATCATTTATTCTTAGTTTTTATTAAGCTCAGTCTAAATAACTCTAATGTTAGTAAATTTTAACATCTATTCTAAATGATGAAAACACCGTCTTGATATTGGTTAACGTGAATCCAAATGTAATTTTATAGTTCCTAAACGCGTCCTCTAGGTACAGCCAGTCTTCGCTACTTTGTAGCTTCGTTTGGCTTCGCCAAGAAAATGACTATATAAACAAATAAAATTTAATCGCGGTAAGCGAAGACTGTCCGACGAAGCATTATCAAATATAAGTAAATATTTATATGTTATTGATTTAGCTATTTAATTGACTTTGCTGCAAAGGCGAAGACGGGCCGGATAAAAATCAACAATCCAATTATGTATTATGTCTATATTTTAAAATCTATAAATTTCTCTGAAACCATTTATGTTGGTTAGGCTATTAATCTTAAAAAGAGATTAGAAACTCACAATTCAGGTGGATCTATACATACTAAATATCTTCCTTGGGAATTAGTCATGTATTCAAGTTTTGCAGATAAAAAAATACATTTAAACCTCAAATAAACATTTTTACAAATTGACTTTTTTAGAATACAATAAAAACATTATTAATTCTTTAATTGCGGGTTTAAAATGTTTGTTTCACATTTAAAAAGTCTATTCTCTTATAAATTTCTGGTTTTATTCGTTTTATTATTTTTGGAGTTAGGTATTTCGTGTGAAGGCTTTATAGCTGGAACTTTAGTTAAAACACAAAATGGTTATATTCCAATTGAACAACTAAAGAAAAATGATTGCATAACAAGTTATAATTTTAAAGAGAAAGATATAACTTGTGGTAAAATTCTTAAAATAACAAAAAAGCATTATGATAAATGCATTAAATTAAAAATCAATGATCAAGAAATAATAGCAGCACCTGATCATAAGTTCTTTTGTCCGTTAAAAAAGGGTTGCTGGATAAAAGCACAAGATATTGAGAAGAATGATTTTGTTCTCAAAGAAATTAAAGAATTAGTAAGAATCGATGATGTCGTTAAGATAGATCAAGAAAATGATTTTTATTGTTTATCAATTGATAGCAATCATAATTTTTTTGTTTCACAGCAAAATATTTTAGTACATAATATTCCTATATTTGCATATGTAGTTGGAGAAGGTTTCATATGGGCAGGCGGTGGTGAGTTGCTTTCTTATGCTTTAGGACTTGTAATTGCTTGTATAGCTAAACAAAAAGGTGCTGATACAAGTAATTATAACCCATTTAATATTAACAGACCAAATCCAAATAAATGGAAGCACCATGTTGTAAAACCACCAAAACATAATTTTAACGGCATGGATCCTGATACAGTATGGGAGTTAACCGAATTGGCTATAGTTGCAGCAATTAAAAATAAAGAACTTAAAAATGGTTGTGAATATGTGGTAAATTACGCTACGCAATATGGAAATTTAGTTGTTAAAGGTAAAGTCGTTGATAAGATAGTTGAAGTTGGTACGGCATTTTTTAAAAAGGTTTACTAATGAAGAATGATAAAATTACAGTTAGAACAGGTACAATAGAAGAATTAACAAAAGATGAAGTTTTGCCTTTAGAAGAACAAAAAAAAGTAGAAGAATTAGAAAAGGTACTAAAAACTAATCCCAAAAATATTTCTGCGTTGATGGAAAAAGGATTTATCTTTTTTGAAAATCAAGTGGATGAAAAAGCAATACAAATTTTTAAAAAAGTTATTGATATAGATCCAACATATATTGATACATATGTATGGTTAGCAGAGCTTTTTATATTTCATTGGGCTGATGCTGATTCAGCTGAACCATATCTTTTAAGTGCTTTAAAAATTAATCCTAATAGAGCTGATGTGCATAAATTGTTGGCTAATGCATTCGATCTAAAAAAAGATAGATCTAAACAATTATTTCATTTAAAAAAAGCTCTAGAGCTTGAGCCTTCTTGGATAAGCCCTCGCATTGAGTTGATGATTTTATTTTTAGAAGAAAAGAAATTTGATTTAGCTAAAGAGCAATTAGACAACGCTTATCAACAACTTCAATCTCATTTTCCAATTCCTGAAAATCCAATGCAGCAATATTATGAGTTGCTTATAACCGGTAGAACAGGTTATACAAAATCAGATTTGGATGAATATAAAAAAATTATTGATGATAAATAAGACTTATTATAATTAACAGCCTTCTAATGCAAATTAATTGCAGAAATTATAGTAGAAGGAATTGCTTTGTTGATGCCAAATTTAGTTCGATATCTTTCCAATTAAAAGTTCGTAGTGCAACTAGTTCTTCCAGCCATACTTCGTTAAGCATGGTAATATTGTAAATATAATATATTTACAAGAGCGAAGAATGTTCTGCGAAGATTTATGCGAAGAATGACTAAAAAATATTAAACAAGGGCTTGGAGTAACAAGCTAGAAGAAGGTAAAATTTAATAGTGTAACAGATGTCAAAATTTTTCACTTTGCTTTGACAATATCATGGAGTATTCCATCAATTATCGATTCCTTTTTTAGCGTAGACATTTCTTTGTGTAAGAGTTTAGAATAAAAATATCTATCCGTTGGTGATGGGTGTGCTGTCAACTCTGCCATAAGAAAATCATCTGAATCAAAATTAAATTTCTCAAATAATTCTTCCAAGGTAGAAAGCATATCTTTTTTTGATGCGCCTTGCGCATGCATGCGTTTGATAGCTTCTTCTATTTTTTGGCCGTCTGCGGTTTTAAATGAGTGAGCTGTTGCTTGCGCGTATTCATGATGAGCAAGCATTGCAAGAATATCGGCTCGTTTTTCTTGAAATGTTTTTATTTTCATTGCTTGAGAGTAAGCTAGTTCATGTTTTTCTGTTGAAGGATTCTCTACGCAAATATTTGCAAGCGTATCATTATTCAAATCATCCTCATGTAATATATGCTGAAGTTCATGCAGAATAATTGTTTTTGCAAGTGCGCTGAGCTCGATATCGTTGTTATTATGAACTAGAGATTGACTTATGAAGATCGTCGTCCCACTTGCTTGTGCAAGTGAATCTATTGAGTCATTTGTAACAATCATTACATTAATATTGTTAGTGTTAATACAGTATTCTTTAAGCAAATCTGTGACCTTTGATTTCATGTTGCTAGATACTTCATATTGTGAGTGTTCATCATCAATTTCTTTGTATATTGTAGATTTCTCTTTAGAATATTTTTTTTTAAATTGATCTAAAATAGATTGATTTGTTTGTGTAAGTTCAAAAAAAATTTGATGCAAAGATTTTTCTTCTTCGGCTAAAAGTTTTATGTATGCAGTAGTTATAGTACCCCATGCTTTTTTCTGAATGTTGGCATAATATGCTTCTTTTTCTTTTTGATAAGTTGGCATATAAGCCTGACTGCTATTATGATTTGTTAACCCTAATTTTTGTTGCTTGCACTTGGTTATACCATAGCGGTACATTTTAATTAAAAAGTAAATAATCGCTGTCAGAAAAACAAAACTCAAAAATATATTCACGAAATCTCCATGTAAGGTTATATTGCATTTCAGTTTAGAATAAAAAGAATAATAGTCTATTTAAGCACTGTTAGTTAGTTGTGAGTGTTCTTATTAACTATAAATATTTGCGTTAAAAAAACAATTTGTTTTAAATAAAGGATTTTTATTAATAGATCATTATGTTTTATTAAATTTACTGGTTGTAAAAATATCTTAAAACCATTGAAAAACCTTTGTGAGATATGATAAACTAGTATAAATGGAGGGGTATAATGAGATTTAAATTGTTTTTAACTTTATTATTAATTTTTTCTATAAATTTTGCATGTGAAAAAATTGATTTTTCCTGTGAAAAATTTTTAGATTTTTCAGAAATTGAATCTAATATAGAGCATGTATTCAATCACGTTAATGAAATTCAAATAGTGCCAACAAATACTATTTTAGGATTTCATCATTATAACCCTATAGCTTTTAAAAAACTTAATGAAATTAATGTAGAAAAAATAAATGATAATTTGTGGGTGATCACTAAAGGAAACCCAACTAACTTTCATGTGGGTTTAGTATTATATATTTCTGAGAAGATACATTTGGTTGGATTTAAAAGCTTTTTCCCATCTTTATGGAACAAAAAAACTTTATTTAAAAAAATATCAAAAGTTATTGCTCAAATTCAAGATGGAAATATAGATAATATAAAATGTAAAAATAATGAAGTGGGATGTAATTGTAAAATTCAAACTACTTTAAATTCACAACCTATAATATTATTGATCTCATATAGAAGTAAATCTGGTGAAATCAAAGTTAACTCTATTTATCCATTGGGTAGCTTAGATGAAATAAATATACCTGAACAAATTCTTCAAAAGCTTATTGCGGAACAACTTTCTACTAAGAAAAAAGCACACTTAATTGAAAGGCAAAGATCACGCAATTTACCAAGTGCGCCAATCAGTCAAAAACCCAATTGCGTAATTCTTTAATCTCATAAAAAAGATAACAAGATATTAGAAATAAAAATGACCCGTTTTTTAACGAGCCGTTAGGTTTGTTTTTAGATTTTTTAACAGGGTAAAAGCTTTCTGAGTTTCTTTTAAGTAAGAAAAATATTTATAACAAAATTCAATAATTATATTTTTATTTTAAGTATTTCATGCCAGTCGGTTGTATACTTAGGGCTTCTTTTTTCAGATTTTGCATTCCAGCTTCTTTCAGTTCCATTGGAAGCAAAAGATATTTTGTTATTACCAAATTTATTATTAATTCTATCTACAGATTTAATAACTTTATTTTGCTTATCTAATTCTGCTGTAGAAATATTACTTAGTGTGCTTAACTGAACGCTTTCTTCTGGAATTAAATCACCAAGAATGATTCCTATTTTCTTGTAAATATATCCTGGCTTGTAAATACCATCTAAGCATTCAAAAGCAGCTGAAATTATTGTAGGAGTATAATTTGTAGGTATTAATAACTGCTTACTTGCATATTTATATAATCTAATAGTTGGATCTTGATAACTTGTATAACAGAAAAACATAATAACATTATTGCAAATTGATTTCTGTTTTCGCATTTTTTCACAACCACGAGTAGCATGGCAACTTAAAGGGACTTTCAATTCATCCAATGTAGATAAATTCTTACCAAATGCTCTTGAAACACAAATATTATCCCTTGGTTCAATGTCTTCTAATTCCATGCAACATGTACCATTAAGTTCTTGAACAGTTTTCAATCCCATAACAGTCATATTTTTGCGAACCCATCGCTGATCAGCATTTTTAAGCTCAAGTGCATTAAATATTAATTTTCCTGCAAGTTTCTTTTTGTAAGCCCAACCAATTCCCCATACATCTTCTACTGGAAAAGTTGCTAATATTTCATCGATTCTAGGATGATTAGTAATATCAAATACTCCAATATTAGGTCCAGTAACAAGTTTTTTTGCAATTGCATTTGCGACTTTGGCAAGTGTCTTTGTTGGACCAATTCCAATACTTACTGGAAGACCAACATTTTTTTTAACTGTATGACGTATATGATTAGCATAATCAATATAAAATTGTTCTTGGTCTGAATTTGAAATCTGACCTGAGGCAAAAGGTAAATGCATGAATGCTTCATCTATTGAATATACTTCAATATCGGTCGATAATGTTTCAAGACAAGACATTACTCTTGCAGACAGATCACCATATAATGTAAAATTAGAAGAAAATATAAAAACTTTATTGCGCTTCAAAAGATCTTTTATTTTAAAAACAGGATCGCCCATCTTAATACCAAGTTTCTTTGCTTCATTTGAACGAGCAATTACACAAGCATCATTACTTGATAAAACAACAACAGGTTTATTAGCAAGTTCTGCATTGAATAAGCGTTCACATGAAACAAAAAAATTATTACAATCGACAAGTGCAAATCTTTTTTGCATGAACTACGTTTTGTGAATTACGAATGTAACTATACCAATGATTTCACAATCAGTTTCATTACTGATTTCAATATCTTTATAATCATCATTTTCAGCCACTAATAATATTTTTTCGCCTAAAATCTTAATTCTTTTAACCGTAAATGAATCATCAATTCGCACTACAGCAATTTTATTGTTAAGTGGTGATAATGATCTATCAACTATTAAAAGATCTCCTGAGAGTATTCCTGCGTTTTTCATACTGTCTCCTAAGACAGTAATGCTAAATGTTGTATTGGATTTTATCAATAAATCATTTATGTCTAAAGATCTTTCAATAAAGTTCTCTGCAGTAGATGGAAAACCCGCGGAAACTAAAGATTGTACGTATGGTATAAAACAACCCTTAGATACAGGTATATTAAAGATAGATGTGATTATTAAATTATCATTTGAAATGTTTGTAGTCATTGTAATTATCTATAAGGTATTGTATTAAATAAGTTCTGTATTCAGATTTAATATAATACCTTAATTAATTTATGACAATCTATTAGTTTTTATAACAATTTCATGTACCAACGCCGAAGCCTTGGCGAGACGCGATCAACAACCGGAATATAAAATTTATTTTTTGTAGTTTAGCTTTCTATAAGCATTGATTGTAACTTGAGGTAATACTTGAGAAAAAAGTATGAAAAACACAATTATAATATTCTTAAATGTAGAATGAATCTTCAATTGAAATAAGAAATATACTAAAAAGGCTTGTATTATAGTAATAATAATGAATACAAACTTCTCATTTTTTTGAGCCTTAAAAACATTAAAATTACAGTATTTTGCATAACTTGGAAAGAATAACGGTCTGAGTGTTAGAATTAGAAATATCAAGAAACCAATTGTTGTAGGTGTTAAGCAGAATGTATTCATGTTATCTCTTTGAGCATTGTTAGTTATTTGTGAATGTTGTTATTAACTATAAATCTTTGCGCTAAAAAAACAATTTTGTTTTTGAATAAAAAAGACCCGCATAAATGCGAGCCGCTAAGTATCTTTTAGATTTTTTAACAGGGTAAAAGCTTTCTGTGTTCCTTTTATCGCGTAGCTCTTGTCATATGTTTATCTACTATTTTAAGTAATGCAAAGAGAGCTTTAACCTGTTTGTTATCAAAAGCTGTTGTCTTTTGATATGTGCATTTTAAGTTTTAATACTAAATTTAATTTATAGGTCCACGGGATAGTACAAAGAATTCATCACCATAACTGTACATAGGTACACACACTGATGAAGATTTTGGGACGTGAATATGAAAGAAACTTGGTAGGTTTATCAACTTGAATTTTGTGAATCTTCTATTAAAGAAGTTATTTATTTTTATCATACATTAATAGCATAACATATATTTTATTATTTGCAAATAAATATTTTATTTTTTGATTTCAGGTTCAAAAATGTGGTTATTCCAGGTTTTCAGGCTTAAATTGTATGGAAAATGAATCAATTTGAGAATGAAAACCTAAAAAGTATGGGGTTATTAGACCCGAAAGCACTTAGAACCCTCATATATAGTGTCTAGCTTGTAAACTATCTTATTTCTGATAGAATTAAAATTAGCAGGTTTAAAATCGATTTGCTTTCTAAAGCTCAGTTTTAATGACATTAACCAAATGGAGAATACTTATGAAAAAAAATATAAAATATTTACTTACTCTTGTATGCCTTATTGCCCAATCAAGCAATGCTATGCAACAATCTACTAACACGCCAGTGAGTAGTGACGCTGCGGCCTTATTAAATAATATGGCAGCGAGTAGCAGTTCAGCCTCTGCTTCCTTAGTAGCGCCTTTAAATAACGATAAAAATGAATCGGTAACAATTGAACCTTATTTACATCATCGTGATGGAAGTTCAGTGAAAGAAATAATTTGTAGTTTTTCAGACCAGTTAGATGGTTATAATACTTTAGTTATGTATTTATTAAAAAGCATTGACACTGAGTTATTTTTTCTAAAAAGCTGCGTAGCAAGAAAAAATGATAAAACAATTGGATTTATTACCTTTGGCGGAAAAAGTAAATGCGGCTCTGTTTCAAACATAGCTATCTCTAAAGAACATCAAAATACAGGTTGTGGACGTAAATTAATTTCTTATGCTATAGAAGAATTTAAAAAGAGAGGTATATCCTTGGTGGCCTTTCAAATTGCATCAAGCAACAATGAAATGCTTAGCATAATTAATAAGCAAAAAAATATTAAGAGATATTCAGAAAAAGATATGCAAGAAGAAGATTTACAATGTTATATCCTACCTTTAACAGATAATAAAAAAGCGATTGAAAAGGCTTTGAAAGATCTTTAAACAACTAAGAGATTAGTCTTACTTCGAGCCCTTATTCTAATTAGAGTAAGGGCTTTTTTTAATACAGGGCAAAACAAGAATAGAAATTAAAAAGGGCTGGGAATTTAGTGTATTTAATTTTTGGTATTCAAAATGAGCTTATATGATATTTGTTTAATTTTGGTATTGTGGCATATTTTTTTATATCCCAAAGATTCATAGAGTTTTAGAGCTATTAAATTATCCTCATGCACATCTAATGTGATAGCTTGAATTTCTGAATCTTGTTTTGCAAAAGTTTCTGCGTATGACATCAACTTTTTACCGTAACCTTTTTTTCTGTAATCTTCTTTTACAATTAAGGATACGCGTAATACAAAGTGTTCAGATTGTTCAGGTAAATTAGGGTCAGATAAAATCATTTCAACAAAATTATTATAATAATCACCCAATAGTTTTAATTTTTCAGCATATCTTTTAGATGGTGCTTTTCGCTTAGTTAAAGTAATCATTCCGATAGTTTCACCATTATCTTTAGCAATGTATAAATAATCTTTACGCATCTTTAATACATTAATTATAAAATCAATTCGTTGTTGTGGTTCTAGGTGTTTAGGAACTGTAATAAAATAATTGTCTCGATTGTCGTTATTTATGATATTTATTGCTAATTCTTTATCTGTATCTTCTTGGTATTTTTCTATTATCAGCCCATGTATCGCAGAATTAAGAAGTAATAAAAATATTATTTTTTTCATATTTAATGCCTGATATATGTATGTATTCGATGATTTTGCATTTTACAGGGATTAATAAGAAGATCAATTATCATAAGTCTCCATTAAGTTGTATTACTAATGCCTTGCTTGCATCATCCAACGGATTGTTTTCAAGAGATAAGCGTCGAAGCTCATTTAAGCCGTTAAGGCTATTACCTAACTTAGTTAGTTGATTGTTATCAAGATCTAACAAATTAAGATTATTTAAATCATTAAGGCTATTGCCTAATGTAATTAGTTTATTGTTTTTAAGATTTAATAATTCAAGCTTATTTAAGCTGTTAAGACTAATGCCCAATTCAGTTAGTTGATTATTAGAAAGGTCTAATTCTTTAAGATTATTTAAATGATCAAGACTATTGCCTAATGTAGTTAGTTGAGTGTTTTCAAGAAATAACTTTTTAAGATTGTTTAAACCAATAAGAGTATTGCCCAATTCATTTAGTTGATTATAAGAAAGATCTAATTCTTTAAGATTATTTAAATGATCAAAACTATTGCCTAATGTAGTTAGTTGATTTTTTCTAAGATCTAATAATTCAAGTTTATTTAAACCATTAAGACTATTGCCCAATTCAGTTAGTTGATTATAAGAAATGTTTAACTCTTTAAGATTATTTAAATGATCAAGGCTATTGCCTAATGTAGTTAGTTGATTGTCTCTAAGATTTAAATGTTTCAGATTGTTTAAACCATTAAGACTATTGCTTAATGTAGTTAGTTGATTTTTTCTAAGATCTAAGAATTCAAGCTTATTTAAGCCGGTAAGGCTATTACCCAATGTAGTTAATTGATTGTTACGAAGAGATAACTTTTTGAGATTATTTATATTTTGGATTCTTTCTAGGCCATATAAACTTACAAGAGATAACATACTTAAATCTAATTTATTATTATCTATATTTATTTTTTTATAATCCACAATATCGTTAACAGAAAGTTTCCATTGTGCCACAGAAATTATCCATTGTTCAATTGCAAGTTTCCGTTGGTTGATAAATTCACGATTAGACTTTAAAAGTTTTGCGCTAGGGAATTCGGGATTAGAATTTAATAAGCGATCTTTTAGGTTTGGTATTAATTTACGATAGCGTAAATAATGAAATTTTTCTATTAAAAACCAATGCTCGGGGTTAATAAAATCTTTTATCTGATTAACATTTTCAGCTGTAGCAAGCTGTGCTATTTTATCTGCAAATATATTTTCTAATTTCGGGAAATCTAAATATATACCCGCTTGAAGAGCCTGTGCAAGTTGCGGTAGATTAAATTTTTTAAAGACACGTTGTTGAATAAACGTATATATTACTTTTTGTGACGGGTTATTTAGGGTATATAATAATTGCATAGCTTCTAATAAAGGCTTTAACAAAGAACTATTTATATTTACGGATATTGTTGTTTCATGCTCGCCTTCATATGCCGCTTTTATTAAATTAGATTGCATTGCAATATAAAAGTCTAACTTAAATGTTTTGCCATCTTTGCTGATTATTTTAAAGGGTTCGTTATAAGCACTAATTAAATTCTTAATTTTCAACATGCTGCAATCGCTGGTATAAATTCATATTATTACAATATTAGCAAATTTTAGTACTAATATACAGTGGCCTGATTTATATATTAAAAACAGGTAATAAAGTTTAAAATTCTGCAAACAGGAAAAGAGGTTTAAGGTTGTTTTTGCAATCTTAAAAATCAAAGTTATATACTAGTCCAATGCCAATAGCGTTATTATAGAAATGATTCCCACCTTGATGAAATTTGTATTCCAAAGTTATATCTGTATTACAAAATATTGGAAAGGTTAACCCAGCCATTGCTTGCCAAGAAAGATTATTCCATTTCTGACAAAAAATAATACGAGAGTTTGAGGAATTTATTTTTTGGAAATCATAGCCTATACCAACTCCAACAAAAGGTTTGATATTCTCAAATGCACATTCACATGAATATAAAGGTACATCCCATAATAGGTTTGCCATCAATGAGGAATTTTTGAAATGTCCATTGGAAGAACATCCTTCTATATAAAAATCGATTTTTTTTATAGCATTTTTTCTAAAAGCATATTCAGCTTCTAAACGTAGGCCACAAGACCAACGATAGCCCAACAATGCGTCAATAATATATCCTGTCTTAAATGTGGATCTGTTTCCATCAGTTATAGTTTTTTTCAAGAAGTTAGCACCGCTCAAAAACTTACCATATAAATTTGTCTGATCAATGCAGAAAGTTTCATCATTAGATTGTTGATATTGTCCGTGAGCTGACAAGAAAAATAAAAATGGCATTAAAAGTAAAAAAATATTTTTTTTCATCTTGATTATTTCCTTATTATGTTTCATTTTCTCAAGACACGGTTTAGAATTTGGCTAGTTCGTAATCCAATCATCATAGCTGGTCCTGTAGTATTAATATCAGGAATCACTGGACATATAGAGTTGTCCGCTACAAAAACGTTCTTTGTGCCATATACACGTGTATCGCCATCTACCACACCGCCAGCGCTTAAAGAAGCCATTTTGCAATGCGATACAAAGTGGTGTATATCAAGAGAAAGATTACTATTATTTTTCACGTATTGCTCAACTATGGCGTCGTTATAGTTAGAAAGAATTACTAAGTTTATTGGGTCACCTAAAAGGGGTTTAAAGTATGGTGACGGAAACGGATACAACTTGCTGAGTTGTTCTAGCAGAGCGCGAATATAGACAGTGACTGCACTCTTCATATGCGCAAGATCAATAGGATCTTGATAAAAACCATCGTCCGCTGCAGCTATCTGAAATGAATTATCGCTTTGGATTGCTACACTTCCCTCACTTACAGGATTTAAAAGATCAAAACCAATTGTTAAAATTGGTATTTTAGTTGGGGCGAATTCGAATAAAATCTGTAGCATTCGTGGCGAGTTGGAATCACTGCCCGGTACTGGCAAGTACGCATTGTTAATTGTAAATGCATATGGAGCACCAGATGGTACACCACTTAAAGCAGGATCTGCCAACATCGTAATAAATATAAGCGGATGATTTTGCAGATGTTTTCCTACGTTCTCATTTATAAAAACAGGCTTAATTCCTGCGTTCTTTAACACTTTAGATGGTCCTATGCCTGAAAGCTGTAGCAACTTGCTACTGTTAATGCCGCTTGATAAAACAACGGCTTTATTCACTTTCACATCTAATAATTTACCGTCTTTTGCATATCTTACTTTTTTAGCACATCCATTTTGATCGAATATTATTTTTACAGCTACCGCATCTAAGAGCATAAATAAGCTGTGCTTATTAACTCCTTGGCCTTCTGGTGTCATCACTGTGTTGTTTAAATAAGCTGTAGCACTGCTTACTCGCTTGGTACCTGTTGGATCAATAAACCACTGAGAGCGTGGGTCAATACAATTTTTAACACTAGGATCATTATAATCCACTACAGTTGGAATTCCTGGAAAGGCTGCCTGGCATGCAGGCAATAGCACTTTTGAAGTTACCTGTGATATAGTAGGTGTTTGTAATATATTAACATTTCCGTTGCTTCCTCGTGCCCCTGGTGTAATTTTTAATCCTTGGTAATTTTCAAGAGCTTGGAAGGTTGCTAAAATATTTTCTAGACTCCAATTACTACTGCCAGAAATACCTTCCCAACGTGAGTACACGGAGTTAGATCCACGACCATAATATAATCCGTTAATCGATGAGCCTCCACCTAAGAGCATTCCTGTTGTCCAATCACTTGTTCGTCCATTCAAACCTGCCATTGGCAGGGTTTGATTCCATCCTGGCCAAAAATACTGAGGCTTTCCAGTCCCAGCCAATAAAAATGCTGGCAGACCAACTGCTTGTATTGCTGGATCATTTGTTAAATTTTTCCCACCCTCTATTCCTATTACGGAAAAGAGACCATTGGCTGATAATTCATTCATTAATATGCAACCTGCAGCTCCACCACCTATTACGATGATATCAGCTTCTAGTTCATTTCCAGACATTCTGGATCTATAAGGGCAAGATTGGCTGCAAAAAAGATTGGCTGTAACACATGCTAAAACAAGAATAATAAATTTAATTTTCATATTTGACTCCTTCGCGGAGAGATTATCATGATTTTATTGAGAGTCAATAAAATCATGAGTCTTATGTTAGAGCAAAATGATAAGTTCTATTGTTGTTCAAAAATGAAAAGTTCAGGTTTGTATAGTTCCAGAATATGAATTATTAATTTTCAAAATCTAGAAATCTAAGTTTATTTATCTAAAGAATCTTCTTGCGTATCAATATAATCTCTAGGAGGCTTTATATTTACTTTAGGTTCTTCATATGGAAAATTTTGTTTAGAAGAAGATGATAGAGATTTAATAAGTACAACTGCAAATAATATTGCAATTATTGGTAATAAAATTTGTGATAATAACAATGCTCCGGAACCTAATACAAATCCTTTGAATGTTATAGCTCCAGTAATTAATCCCAAGATTAATAGTATAAATAATAAACGAGTTAGTGACATGTTTTATCCTCTTAATAAATTAATTTTAATTATTAACAATTTTTCTTAGATAACACAATAAAAATTTACCATAAATATGCAAGTATTTCTTTAGGGGGCTTTTGATTAAATTTATTAAAGAGATACTATTAAAAATATAGGTTTATTTCAGTAAATTACCAGGATGGAGATTATGAAAACATTTAGCAGGTTTCTAGGGTTATTTCTGGTCTTGTTTGCTTTTGTTATAGAAGCCTAGGATTTTAAAGGTAAATTCAGGTCAAGTTCAAGTCAGCCTATTATTAAAAAAGTACTTATAGTCTACCATGAAAAATATGACATATCTTTTATGGGAATGGAGAAATTGCATCCTTTTGATTCTAAAAAATATGGAAAAGTATTTAATAGTTTATGCAAGAACTTGAATCTTCAAAAAGATAATTTTTATAGCCCAGATGAATTAGATATTAAAGACTTAGAGCTTGTACATTCTAAGGCATATTTAGAATCACTAAATAAATCTAAAACAATTGCACAAATTTCTGAAATATATCCACTCAAATTTTTGCCAAATTTTGTTTTACAAAAATTTGTTCTAACGCCTATGAAATATGCAACTAGCGGTACGGTTTTAGGCGCAAAATTGGCATTACAACATGGTTGGGCAATAAATCTATCAGGTGGATATCACCATGCAAAAGAAGATTCAGGAGAAGGGTTTTGCTTTTTGGCTGATATACCATTAGCTGTGTATAAGTTACATGAAAAAAATCCTAAACTAAAAGTTATGGTTATAGATCTAGATGCTCATCAAGGCAATGGTTATGAATCTATTTTTAAAGATGACAAACGCATTGCTAATTTTGATGTTTATAACGGTGAAATATATCCAAACGATAAATATGCTAAACAGTTTATAAAATATGATTATCCTGTTAAATCATTTATAAAAGATGAAGAGTATTTAAATTTAATACGTACAGAATTACCCATAGCTATTAAAGAATTTAAACCAGATTTAATTATTTATAATGCGGGAACAGATATATTTTCTGAAGATCCACTTGGAAGGATGTCAGTTTCTAAAGAAGGTATTATAGAACGTGATTCATTTGTTTTTGATATTGCGCAAAGTAATAAAATTCCAATCTTGATGGTTTTATCTGGCGGTTATTCGAAAAAAAGCGCTGCCATTATTAGTGAATCTGTAGAAAAAATAGTTAAAACTATAGGCTATTAGATGAAAAGAATAACAATATTTTTTATTGTTTTAGTAATCAATTTATCCTGCATTGCATATTTAAACGCAATGCGGGTTTCTGTATTACCCCCAAAACAAGTCAAAATTAAATATACATTTGCTGTTGATTTGCATGGTGTTATTGTTAATTCTTCTGCTAAACAAATTATTAAACACGCAATGCGAATGAATAATAAATCACTGTTTATAAAGCATATGTTCAATCCATACGTCTGGAAGACAATTCATAAAACAGTAAAAAAAACAAAGTTATTAGAAGAGATTTTTGAATCTTTAGTAGTAGAGCATCCTCAATTACATATATTTCATAAAGATTTACTAGCATTTTCTAATGCGCAGATTGTTAATTCAGAAATGCTTGTCTTATTACAGCAACTTAAAAAAGAAGGGCATTCACTTATATTATGTTCAAATATAGGCCCAGAAATTTATACAGATTTTTGTAAAAAGTTTCCACAAGTGATCCAGCTATTTGATAACTATTTTATTACTCAAAAAACTTCAAAAGGGTATATTACCAAAAGGCATCCTGATTTTTATTCAAATTTTAAGGTCTTTTTAAAGAACAATAATTACGATTATACAAAGACTATTATTATTGATGATAAACAATCTAATTTAGATGCGGCTCAAAAACAAGGTTTATCAGGAATAATTTTTAAAAGTGTTAAAAAATTAAGAAAAAAATTAGCTATTTAATAGAAACATGTTTGATGTTATCTGTTTCTAATATAGTTATCTGCCCGTCGCGATCAACTTGAATTTTAATATACCCGCAATTGCCAACATGCCATCTAAAGCCAAGTTTAAATTCTAAAGTATGATATAAAATTGCTGCAATTACGCCAGCATGGCTAGAAATAAGTATTGGACCCTCTACTGGTTTAGTTATAATTTTAGAAATATGATTCATGAATCTTTGATAAGTATCTGAAAAACTTTCTTGTTCTTTGTGTGTCTTATGAGTTATCCATTCTTGCTTTGATGCATTGTTGTGACAATCTAATTTTACAATATCACTTATTAATTGGCCTTCCCACGACCCTCTGGCGCGTTCACGTAGATTTGATTCTTGAACAATTTCTATAGGTTTAGGATATAAAATAATTTGTGCTGTTTTATAAGCTCTGGAAAGATTAGATGAATATGCTTTTACAAAATTAATATGTGCAAGTTTTTCTCGCAATTTTATAGCCTCTTGTTCGCCTTGCTCATTAAGAGGTATATCAGTTATTCCTTGCACTTTACCTAGTACGTTCCAGTCTGTTGCACCATGTCTTATGACATATATAATATGAGTTGCTGTTAAACAAGAATATTGTGCAAATAAATAAATGGCTATAAATTTTATTAGTTTCATTTAATTCCCTGTTTAGCGTAATAATCTTCAATAACTTTTATTAAATTTTTTCCGCTAAATAATTTATATATAGATAAGCAATTTTTTCGCATTTCTAATTCTTGTTCTAGTGATATATTTGAAAGAATTTTAGGTATATCTAAAACATCTTTTTCTTTAACTTGTATAATGCATTTAGACCAATCTACGCCAGTAGGTAATAAATAATCATCTGATATTAAAACAGGTATTGCGCCAGCTTGTAAAGATTCCCAAAATCTATAACTGCAAGCTCCCCAGCCCTTAGGGCATAATGAAAATCTTGAACGTGCTAAGACATCTTTATATTCAGATTGATTTGCAATTTGCTTGCTACTTGAATGAAAAAAATGAAATGTATTCCGTGCTTTAATAACACAATTTTTGGGATGTCTTATTTTTATAAGTTTTTTTCTAATTGGGGGAAAAGCAACACTACCTATAAACGAGTAAAAAATATCTTTTTTATTGCTAGGATTAATACCATTAATTGCAATATAGGGGATGGTTACTACTTCAATTCCATCAAATTTTTTGGTGGTAGCATTTTGCGCAAAAACTACTTTTATACCAATTTTTTTAAATAACGGCATATAAGAATCAAGTTGTTTTTCTAGCGAACAGATGGTAAAGCCATTATCTAATTTAATGTTTTCTATTTTTTTTAGTAAATCTAATCTTTTATTGCATTCAACTTCTTGCCAATGAACCACAAGACAATTTACTTTCTTTTTAATGGGATTTTTCTTTAAATATTCATAAAACATATTTTCATGGCGATCACTACCTTTTTCATTAGTAAATTCATAAAATTTCATAGTGTTGTTACAATTTAAATTTGAAAAAAATGAAATTAAGAGTATATAAATTTTGATATTTGACATATATTCCTTATAAATTATTTAGAGTAAAATTAAACAGTTATATAGAAAAGGATTAATTTGAAGAATTTAAAGATATTGTTTTTTATTTCTTTTTTCAACATAATTGCTAAATCAGAAGTTGGATATGGTACTTTCCCACTTAAGGGTAATGATTGTATACAAGCGATTGAACATGCGATTAAGCTTGGTTATAGAATTATAGATTCAGCTACCAGGTATGGAAATCTTGATGCTATTGGCACTGCGATTGCAAAATTTAATAGAAATGATTTATTTATTATTTCAAAAGTATGGCCAGATTCTTACGCGCCTGAAGCGTTACGTAAAGATTTATTTGCAACTTTAGAAAAATTAAAAACAGGTTATTTAGATAATTATCTTTTACATTGGCCTTATAGCAAAGTTGCAATTGAACCTACTTTGCATGAAATGCAAGAGCTAAAAACTCAAGGGTTAATTAGAACAATTGGTTTAAGTAACCCAACGGTTAATCATATGAAACGTGCTTTACAATGCGGTGTTAAAATCGATTATGTACAAATTGAAATGCATCCAGAGTTTTGTGATTTTCAACTACTAAAATTCTGTAATAAAAACTCTATTCGTGTGCAGGCATGGGCACCATTAGGAGTGGGAAGATTATCAAGAGATCCATTTTTATTAAATATCGGCAAAAAATATAATAAAACAGCTGCGCAGGTTGCTTTAAGATGGATTGTACAACATAATTGTATTCCATTACCTGCAAGTAAAAATGTTGCCCATATGCAAGAAAATATAGATATCGAAAATTTCGCATTATCAAAACAAGAAATGAACTTAATTAATAGAAAAGCAAGAAGTGGTAAACGACAAAGATTTACATTTAAAGATCCTGTAGAATTTGCAGATGAATTTGATTTTTCATTTGAAGAATGTTGGCCAATAAAGTAGTTGATTTAAAAGCAAAAGGACATACTGGTTAGCCAGTATGTCCTTATATTATTTATGATATTATTCGTCTTTTTTAGATTCTTCTTTTTCTTTAACTATTTCTTCTTCTTGTTCATAATCATCTTCTAAAATACATACTTCAATATTTGCCTCGATATATCTAAAATTGCGATTAGCTTTAGTTAATGCTTTAACCCAGCTTTCAATTTTTGCATTATCAATAACAACATTTGAATTTTTAATTATTTTACTATTATTTGCAAACTCAATAGCGTGAGCGATTAAAGCTTCTGTCTTAGGTTTAGGATGTTTTACAAAATCAAATCTACTTTTTAAGTTTTTATCTGATATATCATCATTTAATGCCACAAAAATAAGCATTGGTGGAGCTTTAAGCTCTATTGGTGTGCCATCTAAATCATCTCCAAAATAAGATGTAGATAATGAACTTTGATCCCCATTAAATACACGTTTACAAGTGCTATTCATCCCAGGGTTATTTAACCATGTAGCTTCATCGATAAATACAACTGATCCACGTTTATTTGCAAGTAGTTGATTGCGTAAAACTCTTAAAAATGCACCTGGACGTTGTTGGTTTCCTTCAAGTTCATCACCAGTAGTTACTACTAGTTCTTCAAACTGTACGCAATCATTTATAAGTTCTTTAATCCATTTACATAACGCTCTTACAAAGTGTGTTTTACCAATTCCACCAGAACCGTATAGACAGATATATCGTGGCATATTTTCATTAAAATTAATTAAACAGTTAATAAATTTTTCAACATTTATTTTTATCATTTGTGTTTGTTTAGTAATTTTTTCGCCTTCATAATCTGTAAAAAATTGATCAATTCTTAATTTTAATTCATTAGAAATTTGATCACCTGCTGCAGGATTTATGCTTAAAGGTGGTTTAGGTCTGTAAATGGTTAGTCCGAGAGCAAATTCTATAAAATCCATGCTTTTACGTTGAGAAAATTCATTTTGCCTTGCAGTCATAAAGTTCTCAATTATTACAGGCCATAATTTTTTAGGTATAAAACATTGGTTTTTAGCAAATGCTTTTTCAAATTTTTCTAACGCATGTGTAGGTGGTTGTATAAAATCATACCCTGATTCAATTATATTTTTTAATATATACATCGAATTCATAATTCCACCATAAACACTAAAACTGCCTCCCATGGTATCAGAACCAATTGCTTTGGTAACTGCATAAGTTGCAACAATAGTTACAACTAGGTAAGTAAGGTTTTCACGTGCTTTTCTTGTTAATTGCCAGTTTTTTGCAGATTGAAGCTTTTTTAAACAAGCCTTTTCGTAAGCCGATTTGACTTCACTATTTACTGGTGGATTTTCAAGAAGTAATGCATTTTCTTCTGGTAATTCTTGTAGTTCTTGTTCTGCTTGTTGTTGATTATCAAAACCTAGATTTTCGGCACAACCAGAATCTATTAAATATTGCCTAAATTGCTCTTGAATCTGACTTTGGTCAAAAGCTTCTTTATAGCTTACTCTTTTTAAAGGGTCTTCTGAACCTTGAATTAATAAGCTGGATAGCATAATGGCTAACGCTAGTGTTTTTTTCATAATAAGCCTCTTTTTAAGATATAAATGTTAAATTAACTATACTAATAGCTTATATATATTATTTCTATTTGTCAAAGAAAGTCTATTCTTTGTTTGGTAGTTATTTTGGGTTAAATGCCTAAAAATTAACAAAAGTATTATAAGTGATATGCTAAATATATATATAAAGTTTGAATATGGAGGTATTAAAATGGAATTATGGTACTTTTTGTCAGATTTATTGACTTGGTTATTTATGTATCATTTTTATTGGTATTACTGTTTGTTCTATCTTATTTACTATGGGTTAATTGTTCTTTGTGTAAGCTTGATTTTACTTATAGGTTATTTAGTTTATAAGATTTTTGCACGAATGTTACGATAAAATACTAAAAATCTTTGGTAGGAAAGCTATAAATTCAATAAAACCTTTATTAAAAGCTAGAAATTGATAAAATCTTAAAGGCGTTACATACTTTTTAAGAAAGATTTTTATGATGATTAATAAAAGAATTATTTTTTTAGGTTTAATTATATTTAATAATATAGAATCAATTCCTTTGCCTACTGAAAATTGTAGTGTAAATTTGCAACAAAATAGAATTGAAAGATCTGAGCCAAATTTAACTAGTTATTTAAAAAGCCAAATAGAAAAAACTGGATTAGAAATACAAAATGGTGATTATGAAGGTGTTTTAAAATTAAAGAAACTTTTGCAGCACAATGATGTAATTATAAGAGATGAAGCTTATCGAGTTTTAAATTTACTTTTCAACAAGTGCAAAAAAACATTATCGGATAGCTCAAACTCAACTATAGAACAAAGATTATATGCAGAAGAATTAAAGGCTTTAATTTTAGAAAAGTAATAATTTAAGCCGCATAAATTAATCTTGATGAAATATTTGATTAGTCTAATATTAAACAAATAATTTTATAACAATAAAAGTAAGTTTAAATAATGACAAAAATTTTATATTTAGCTTCACAGTCTGAATCACGTCAACGCTTATTACGCGATTCAGGAATTCCATTTCAAACAATTGCTCAAGATGCAGACGAGAAAAATTTTGATCATACTTTGCCATTAGAAGAGTTAGTTAAAGCAATTGCAGTTTCTAAAATGGAACATGTAATTCTACCTTTAGGTAAAACAGAAGGTGACATCTGTTTTGTATTATCTGCTGATACTTTAGGGTTAAATTATAATGGAGAAATTTGCACTAAACCTGCGGATAAAGATGATGCAATTGCAATGTTAAAAAGCTACAGAAAGGGTTCGCAGACTGGGACTGCTTTTTGTTTGGACAAGAAAGTTTATAAAAATAATAGCTGGCAAGTGGAAAAAAGAATATTAGGTTTTGCAAGTGCCAAATATATTTTTGATGTACCCGATGAATGGATAGAAAGATATTTTGAACTTTCTATTAAATCCGGTGTTCATTATTTGAATGTCAGTGGTGCAGTTGCTATTGAAGAATTTGGTGCACAATTTTTAAAAACAATTACTGGATCTTATACTGGAGTTGTTGGCTTACCTCTTTATGAAGTTCGCCAAGCTTTAGATGAACTTGGCTTTTTTTCTTAATCTATCTGTATTTTATGAAATGATTTTGCTGTTTTATTTTCTTTATCTTTATTAATAATAGGTGCTGTTGTAGTAACGCTAGTAGTAGCGACTGGTACTGTAGAATTATTAACTTCCGGTGTTGGATGTGAACCTGCAGAATTGTCAGGTGAATTTACAACAGTTGTTAATGGCACTTTGGGTAAAATCCCAGGACAATTATTGTTAACCCAATCTAATTTATCTTGATCTATTTTACCTGCTAAGGCTTCACCTTTAAGAGTTGGTGAAAACATTAAAACATAATTTTTAATTTCTAAGCTATTTTGTTTTCTGCGTGCTGCTAAATAATTATCATAATCTAATCCAAGTTCTGCTGCATATAATGTTATGTAGCTTTTGTCTTCATCTGCAAATTTGGTTATCAATTTTTTAAGACCATCAACTGTAGCTGTTGCAGCTTCTAGCTGTCTAGTTTGTGTAAGAATTAATATTATAAGAAGATATAATTTAATTTTATTTAGGCTCCATTGATTCTTCATTATTTTCCTTTTTTAAAACGGGTAAATATTTGCAGAAAAGGGCAACATGATAATTTTGTTTTAATTCTATATTTTCAAGCCAGGATCTGTATTTTACGTATGTCATAATTTTTTCATTAAATAATTTTGTAATTTGGTTATGATAGTTGTCCCAAAGCTTTTCAGTTATTTTGAAATAAGTATATTCACCAGGATCGTTTTCAAAATCTTCCGGTTTGCTATCATCTATATCTGTGTTTTCAATTTCTAATATCATTTCTTGGTATGCATCAAGATTAAAAGGTAATTCACATAAACTTTTATTATTTACATTTATACAATCATTTATAGTTACTTCTATTCTTTCAACAGCTTTTTTTTGAGCCATTTGCAATATAGAATATTGAATTTGAGTTAATGCAATTAATTTAACAATTAATTCTGTTGCTTTATATTCTGCAAGAAAAATAAAATTTTCTCTTCTTTCTGTTTGCTTATTATTCAACAATTCATCTAATTGTTTTTCAGTCGAATAAGGCTCTATTTGTACTTTTGCCAGAGATTGTTCAACGCAATTAAGTGCATTGCAAGTAATTAATAATAAAAACAAAATATTTAATTTAAGCACACATAACCTCCATTTCCCCATTTTAATTAATTAGCTATAGTGCTTTTACTTGGTTTCCACCTTTTTAACAATTCTTTTAAAAATACTGCCTGAGCATTGACTTTAGGGTTACGTTCAACTTTAGATGATGCAATAGCAATACTTGTTTTTACAGTATTAATATCACAATTTGTAGTGTCTACATGATCAATAGCCGGCATAGAATTCTTTTCAAGTACATTGTTAACCATTTGTTCATTGGTCGCTTCTAATAATAAAACTTCAAGCAGTCCTAAGAAATCTAGAACATTTGCTTGCATATCATCATTTGAATAATGTTCTTTGTAATTTTGTGATTCTTGTAATCTTTCATAAAAGCCGCGTTTTAATGCTTTTGCAATTATACGCTTCATTGTTTCTGCTTCGTTTTCAACAAGCCATTCCATAAGTTGAAGCAATTCATATGATAAAATTATTTTATCTTCTTGAGAGTCTAAGAAGCTATTCGCGTTTTGATTATTTTCCATTATTAACCCTCTTTTTTATGAAACAATAATGTATTATCTTAATTATCATATTCAATTTCCCAGCTGCCTAAGTCAACTATTTTGTTATTTTTGCTATTTTCATTTTTCTGGTTTACAGAATTATTTTTATTTTTCTGCGTATATTTTTCTATAGGTTTATATTCATTGTTTTCAATTTGCAAGTCAGGATTTTCTTTGATCTTAAGTAATTGTTTTACTTTGCTATCAACAATTTGTTTTGAATTTTCAATATCTTTTGTAAATTGATTTTGAGTTTTTTCAAAGATTTTATTCATATCTCGTTGCATTTTCTTAATTTGCTTTTGCAGCTTTAAAATCATTTCAACACCAGCTAAATTAATTCCAAGCTGATGTGTTAAATGAATTACTTCTTCTAGCTTGCTCACATCTTCTTCAGTAAACATTCTAGTATTACCATCAGACCTCTGAGGGGTAATTAAACCTTCTTTTTCATAAAGGCGTATTGTCTGCTGGTGCACAGAGAACATTTTTGCAACCGCAGAAATAGAATAATACCCTTTTTTCTTTTTTACATTCATAGTCATCCCTATTGTCAGTTAACTACTTTCCTTATATATCAATATATCATTTTTTGATATATTTTAATATCAAGTCTAACAATTTATTTATCAATATTTGGATATCTATATGAAATATTTCAGTCTGAAATTACTTTGCGTATTAATCTTTAATATTTCTAATGCAAAAATAATCCATGAATCATCTTCTGTAAACATTATTGAGTTAATTAATAGCACAAAATATAGTTTAATTGAAAATATTGAAAATGGAAAAAGAATAGAAAGATATTATATAGATAATAAAGAGGTTTTAAGCCAAGAGTTTATAGATTCAAGGGTGGTATCTAGGGTTAAGGAACTAGAGATTGAAGCGAGAAAATCCCATGAAGAGCGCGAAAAAAAATTTAAATTTAGTAATGATTCTAAGTTAAAAGCATTAAAAAAGTTAATATTCTTAAAAATAAGTGAAATTAAAGAGGCTGTTTCTAAAATAGAAAAGCTAAATATATCTAGCTTTTTTGTATACTCACAAGAGACATTCTTAAATGAAGAAGATTTTAATAGTTTAAAAGAAAGCTTAGAAGATATAGATCATATGATTAATTCTGATCAAAATTTAAACTTGTTAGATCTTGGCCTTATTGTAGATAAATTAGAAAATCGTGCTAAGAAAAGCCACTTGTTTGTAAGGCAGGCGCTAGAAAATGCTATTAATAAATGTGATGATACAAAGCTTCTTAAAGATTTGTTAGAGGTCCTGTAGAGTAAAAGTAAAATCTTTTACTCTACAGGAGTTTAAAGCTTAAGGGTTAGTAATTTTTTGAATGATTTGTTTTAACTCATTAACTTCGTTTTTTAGTTCATTAATTTCAACTTTTGATTGCTCGTATAATTTATATAAACCTTGAATAGATGCTAATGCAACGCCATCAAAATCTAATGTTGATATTCCCAATGGTGTTTCATTAAATCCAAAGGTTGGGTTAAAATCTTGCGCCATTGGACCTATATGGCGTATTGATGCATCTTGCGCTTTATAGTTCCAACTTTTTAATGGAATGCTTACCAATTTGTTTAAGACTTCTATTTGATCAACATCTACAAAATTTTCTTTTTTGTTTTGATCGCATACTGCCACCCAAGCACTTGCGCCAGGAGCTAAAGTCACTCCCGCACTTAAAGCTGCATTTGAATATATATTTGTACCACCGGTAGCACGAATATTAAATTGGTTGATAGCAGTATCTGCAAATGGGGTGTTTATACTATCTGCCCAAACAAATGAGCCGGTAAATCCAGCCGTTGCTCTTCGGCCAGCAGCAAAACTAAAATCACCGGAAGCTGTATTTTGAGTTCCACCAGCAACTATAGCTTGTTGTCCGGAAGCTGTGTTTTGACTTCCACCAGCAACAGTGGAGCTAGTTCCTGAAGCTAAATTTGCCGATCCACCAGGAATTGTAGAAAAATTTCCTGAAGCAGTATTTCCACCACCACCACCTAATGTTGAAAAATCTCCTGAAGCAAGATTTATTGATCCGCCTGCAATTGTTGAGTTAATTCCTGAAGCAGAATTTGTATCTCCACCTGATATTGTAGAATGGTCACCAGAGGATGTATTATTTTGACCACCTGAATTTGTCGAATGGTCACCTGAGGCTGCATTATCTTGGCCACCTAGAACTGTGGCAAAATTATTAGAAACAGCATTATTTAAACCGCCACCAATTACTGAGAAAACTCCTGAAGCTGTGTTGCTTAAGCCTCCAGAAATAGTTGAGTAATTTTGCGTAATATGATTATTAACACCACCACCAATTGTTGAACTTCCATCAGTCCCCGCATTAATACTATTATTAACACCACCCCCAATAGTTGAATTATTGACTGTAACAATATTATTTTCGCCGCCACCAATTGTTGAATCGCCACCCGAACATTGATTATTAGCTCCACCAGAAATAGTTGAATTATAAGGCCCTGTAGAAGCATTTCTAAACCCACCGGCCACAACTGCATTAGGCGCTGAAGCGGTGTGAGCTACTCCGCCACTAATTACTGAGTTATTACCACTAGCGACTTGAGTTGAATTTTCCCGGAATGTTTGTAAATCTACTGCGTTTGTACCGCGTATATTACCGCCCAAAACTGTACCGTCAGGAATGCTCGCGACAACAGCGCCATTTCCTTTTGGTACAATCGCAAAATTTATATTAGTTGTCGCGCAATCATCAGCTAATAATGAAGCAGTGGATTGCGAATTAAATGTAGATAAGTTATTGTTTGCAACAATAGGGGTATTAATAATATTGGTTTTTGATGTGCCATTAAATTTTGCTAATTGATTAGGGCATGTTCCGGCTTTTGAACTAGTTACAGAGGCTGGATTAGTTGGACCCGTAGCGCCTGTTGCACCTGTGGCACCTTTTAAGCTTAAAGGAAAACATTGTCCACCAATACATGTCATTCCTGTTGGACAACCACCACCCTTGGTGCATGCTGCACGTCCGCCTGTGCTGCCTGTACAATTGCAAACTCCAGTTGCACCTCTTGGACCTTGCTTACCTTGAGCACCTGTTGCACCAGTGGCCCCTGTAGGACAGCTAGAACCAAATTTATTCGCTAATGATTTAGTAAATACATCTCTTTTTATTTCTAATTCTTCTTCGCTCAAGTCTGTATCGTAATCTTGTGAATCTGCAGTTGCTGAATTAAAACTAGAAAGCAGTAATAAGAGCATTGCGCTATGAAATGTTTTTTTCATTCTTTTCCTTTTTTAGTAAAACAATTTTAAATTATTATTAATAATTGTTTTACCCAAAAGCAATAGAATAAATGAAAAGGATTAGTCTGTTAAATATGGTATAGGCATACGCATTCCAATTACTTTGCCTATGATTTTTATAAGTATGATATGATTTAATGTTTTAGCATCGCAACAGTCAGCGGTGCCATCCCATCTTCTTCTTAAGATTTCAAATGCTGTTATCATCATTTCTGCTGATAATTGAATTGCTGTAATATCACTTTTTTTATGAAATTCATACCCGAAAATTTTTATTTCTGAAGTTGTTGCAAGCTTGTAAGCACATTTTATAAAGTATCCCGCCAAAACAGCCTTAGAAAAATCTGACATTAAAGCGTAGGTTGGATTTGCTGGTTCAGCTGGTTTAAGATTAGGTGTGGCCAAAGCTATAAACACACAGCTCGCTAAAATTAATTTAATTTTCATATGCCCCCCAAATATTTACCTATCTATGCAAATTCAGTATATCAAAAGTATAAAAATTGTCAAATAGAATAACAGAGAAAGAAGCAGTAAGTGCTAATTTATATTATTTTTTCTTTGGTAAGCTTTCTAATATCTTAGATATAAATTGGGGTAGGTCTTGAGTATCTTCAGAAAAAATTACATTCTTTTGTGAATTTGTAATTATAGTCACTTTTCTGGAGATGTTGGTTGCAGAGTCTAAAATGGCTATTGTGTGATTGAATTTACTAAATTCTTGAATAAGTTTAATGGTTTCTGGTTCATTCCAAGAATTTTTTCCTGTTATAATTAACAAATCAAATTTTTCTGGGTCAATATCGTCTATAATCATATCTGGTTCTATAGCTTTTTTTTCTAGACTATAATAAGTTTTTAATTCCGGAGCTATTATTACTGCTGCGCAACCTGCTTGTTTTAAGCGTAATAATGAATATTGAAAATCTTTAGTCTTATATTGGCCATTAAGTAAAATTGCCGCAATCATAATCCCCCCTTTATTTGGTTAAAGTGAGGATATAAAATTATGTTATTGGTTTTCAATAATATTTAGAAATTGAAGCATTAATCGATTTGTTTAGTTGTATAAATAAAATGGTCAGATTCTTTGATTTCAGGCAAAGTTCCGCTAAAAAATGCTGCTTCTAATAAATTAAAAAAATGTTTAGCTTCTTTATAGCTTAATCTATAGCCATTTTGTTCGCCGGCATAAAAACTTATAGCATCAACAGGAGGATATTTAAAACGGTATGCCCAAGAAATTATATTCGTTTTATCTCTGAAAATAGTTTGTTTTAATTCAACAAAATGCATACCTTTAGGCATATTTTTTTGTTCTTTTTTGCATACGTAAATGATATCAGAATGAATATTTAGTAGGAATAGTCCTGCAAAACAAATTAAACTCATTTTATATAGCGTGTTCATTTTTTTCTCTCGTTTTTTTAATTTAATTATTATACAAATTTTATAATTTTTAAAAACTTATACTTACCCAAATTGGCAAATAAATTCAAATTAAATTATTTCAAATAGAATTCTAGTGCCTAAAAAGTATCATTTCTTAGGGCTTTTGTCTTTAATCTAATTAAAGTTATAATGTTAATATAATGGGTTTAAAATGGTTGAACTATAGGGGTTATTGTGAAAAGATTAATTATAATTTTACTCAGCATATCTATGCTAGCAAATGCAAATTCCAAGATAGAAAATAAAGAAGTGGTTTTTGATGAAGATTTTGGTTATACCAATAAGATTTTTGATAGAGGTGTGCAAAAAGGACAAGTTTTTAAAGACGTAAAAGCCAAATTTTTTAGTTTAGAGTATTTAAAAGGTTTGCCTGAAGAACACCAAGAAAAACAAATATTAGAGTTTATATTAAATAATCCTGATGATAATGAAGCTAAAATCATGAAAAGAGCCCTTAGTATAGGGTTTAGTCAAGTTTGGATTTGGGGTCTTTTTGGCTACAGTGATTTTGATAATGTTCCTCCTTGTCTGGACGATAACAAAGAAACAATGTATTATGTTTTGACGGGTAAAAAATTAGAAAAATCTTCTGATGATGAATTTAGTAAAAAGTCTGAAACTGAATTAGCTGATATCATAAATCAGAAAGCTGATAAAATAATAGAAAAAAAATAATTAAATTAAATAACTTAAAGGCGATATAAGATATAAATATCTTGTATTGCCTTTTTTACTTCCCAATAAAACGTTGTTAGAATTAAAAAACGTGATTATAAACTATCAAAAAATAGGTTGTTGATGAAAAAATTATTGGCGTTTTTATTGCTAAGTTTTAGCTTGTTAGTAAATGCAAAACAAGCTTTAGAAGTTCTTGAGCAGAAATCTGAATTATATAATGAAATTCAAAATTTAAAAGATGATAATACATTAGAAAATATTTCTTTATCAGATAAAATACAGTTGCAACTTATTCTTTTGACAGTCAATTTTACAATAGGAAAAATTAATAAAAAGCCTATTATTATTCACAACAAAAATGGTCCAATATTATATAATATGATTTGTGATTTATGTAAGAAGTTTGATTTAAATGTACCAACTTTAATTGTGTTTTTTCCTGATCTGAATAATGCCGGTGTGTTTTCGAGTAGCACTCTTATTTTGGGTGGTAGATTAATTGAAAAATTAGATGAAAACGAATTAATTGCAGTAATTGGACATGAATTAGCACATATTAAATGTAATCACCTTATAAAAAGACTATCAATTGCCGCACTAATTTTAATTTTATTGGAACTAAGAATATTTAAGATCGGTGAATTAATAAGTAAGTTAAAAGTTTTGGAAAATAAAGTATCTGATTCTCTTATTTTAAAATTTGCTAAATATATTGGCCGAGAAAGCCTTGTTGGTTGCATTTCAGCCCCTGAAGTTCTTATTTCTATTATAACGCTACAGGCCATTAGTAGAATGCATGAAAAAGAAGCAGATTTAAAATCGGTTGAAATAACAGGAAAATCGAAAGATTTAATAACTGCTTTATCTAGAGAGCGTCAGTGCCAATGTGTGAAAGCTAATGGTTATTTTGCTAAATTTAAAAAATTATTTGAAACACACCCTACAACAAGGGAAAGAGTTGAATATTTGACTGCTGTAGGGAATCTAAATGCTAAAAATATTAAAAGCAGTTCAAAAGAAATGAATTAGATTCAGATTCGGCTCAATAAATTTTATAATTTTTAAAAACCTTGTTAGAATTAGTATTATTTAAAATATTAATGAAGGTTTTTATGAACGATCAAAATCCAGAAGAAAAAGTAATAAGTTTTAAAGATACTCTTAATTTACCCCATACAGATTTTCCTATCAGAGCAAACTCTAAAATTGATGATCCAAAGATGTTGCAGCGTTGGAAAGATGAAGAATTGGATAAAAAAAGTTTTGAGCATAACAAAGGCAAAACAAAGTTTATTTTGCACGATGGGCCACCATATGCAAATGGCCACATACATTTGGGACATGCATACAATAAAATTTTAAAAGATATTGTGACCAAGTTGCAACGTATGTCAGGGTTTCATACCCCAGTAACACCGGGTTGGGATTGCCACGGTTTGCCAATTGAAAAAAAGGTAACAGAAGAAAATCCTGGGTTAAAAGGGCCCGAGCTTAAAAAGGCTTGCAGAGAATATGCAAATAAATGGATAAATACTCAACGCGAAGAATTTAAAACGCTTGGCGTGTTAATGGATTGGGATAACCCATATTTAACAATGAGTTTTAATTATGAAAGTTATACCTTACGCGCATTGGGTGATTTTGTAGACCAAAGTTATATTGAACGTAAAAATAAAACTGTGCCTTGGTGCCCAACAGATCAAACTGTTTTAGCATCTGCAGAAATTGAATATGCAGAACGCAAAGATCCGTCAGTTTATGTGACTTTCTCACTAAATCAAGAAGTTACAAATAATTTATTTCCACTGTTTTTAAACCAAGAAGTAAATCTATTAATATGGACAACAACTCCTTGGACATTACCATTAAATAGAGCGGTAATGATAAAGCCAAAAGCGACATATGTTATATTAGATATTAACGGCAAGTATATAATTACTGCAAAAGAATTAGCAGATAAAGTTTGTGCATTGGTTTCAGTTGAAACTAAAATTGTTGCTGAATTTGAATCAGACATTTTAGCAGGGCAATTAGTAAATCATCCCTTTGTAGAAAATTTACAAGTTCCAATTTTATTGGAACAGTCAGTTTCTTTAGAAGATGGTACCGCTTGTGTGCATTGTGCACCTGGTTGCGGACCAGAAGATTATGATGTGGGTGTTAGAAATAAACTAGAAATTTATTCTCCTATTACTCCAGATGGTAAATATTCATTTGGTATAGCACCAAAAGAATTAGAAGGCATGTTGGTTTCAGATGGCCAAATTTGGGTTATGCGAAAATTAGCAGAAGTTGGCAGATTATTCTTTAAAAATAATATTAAGCATTCCTATCCACATTGCTGGCGCTGCCATAATGGTTTAATCTTTAGAGCAACCACACAATGGTTCTTAGATTTGTCTAAAAACAATTTGCGCGAAAGTGCAATTGAAGCAATTAATGGCATTCAAATGTTACCTGAAAAATCCGCAAACAGATTAAAAGCAGCAATTGAAGGTAGATTAGAATGGTGTATTTCAAGACAACGTGTATGGGGTGTGCCAATTCCTGCATTAATTTGTACCAAATGTGATCATGCATATATTAATAAAGATATGATAGACAACGTTGCAAATGAAGTAGCAAAATCTGGAATTGAATATTGGGATACTGTAGAAATTAAAAACTTAGTACCTGCAGGTTTTGCGTGTGCTAAATGCAAGCATACAGAATTTAAAAAAGAAACAGATATTTTAGATGTTTGGTTCGATTCAGGCGTTAGTAATTATGCTGTGTTAAAACAAAACCCAAATCTACAATTCCCTGCTGATATTTATTTAGAAGGTAAAGATCAACATAGAGGCTGGTTTCAAAGTTCATTACTAACAAGCATGATCTTAAATAAACAAGCACCTATGAAAACAATTGTTACTCATGGTTTTACTGTTGATGCAGCTGGCAAAAAAATGTCTAAATCTTTAGGCAATATTGTAGCGCCACAACAGATGATAGATAAATTGGGAACTGATGGTTTACGTTTATGGGCATCAAGCATAGATATAGAAAGTGAAGCAGTAGTTTCTGAATTACTTTTACGTAATATACAAGAAGTGTTTTTTAAAATAAGAAACACTTGCAGATTCTTAATATCTAATCTTTATGATTTTGATATTGCAAAAGACGCTGTCTCAATAAAAGATATGTTAGCAATTGATCGCTATGCATTAGAGCAATTAAATCATTTAAATAATGACGTTTTAGATAGTTACAATTCTTATAGATTTACAAATATTTTTCATAAATTAGGTGATTATTGCGTTGTAGATTTAAGTACATTTTATTTAGATATTATTAAAGATCGTTTGTATGTAGAAAAAGCAGATGGTCTTCAACGTAGATCAGCCCAAACTGCATGCTGGTATATACTTGATACGTTAACTAAATTAATGGCACCTATAATGTCATTTACTGCTGAACATGTTTCTGATTATTATCAAAAGAATAAAAAGACATCTATTCATTTGCAGAATTTTAATGACTTAAATACATTGTGGCAGGAGTTATTTGCACAATCATCTAAATTTTTAATATCAAACGCAGATGAATCAGAATTTACAAAAGAGCGTAAAAAGCAATGGGATCTTCTTAAAAATATTCGTAATGCTTTACTTAAAGCGATTGAAATTCAACGTGAAACTGGTTTGATTAAGCATCCGTTGGAAGCCAAGATTACTATTTATTATGATTCTAAATTGCATGAATTTTCTTATTTAGAAAAGTTCTTTAAAGAGCTACCACAAGTTCAAGGGTTCTTTAGGGAATTCTTAATCGTCTCACAATTTGAAATTGCTGAAAATAATACAGGCTTACAAGAAACAATATTAAATGGTTTGTATGCAAAAGTAGAACATGCAACAGGTGAAAAATGCCCACGTTGCTGGCAATGGGGACATTCAGAAAATGCACATAGACTTTGCAATAGATGTAATGAAATTGTGAATAAATAAAATTAAATTATTTGGCCCAAAAATTAAATTTGGGCCAAATAATTTATCTAAGAAATAGTGTTTAATTTTTGTTTTAAAGACTCAGCTAAATTGAGATTATAATTTATATCCACGCTTTGAATGTTTTTTGCGTATAGCTGCCGAATTTTTTCTATAATACAATCTAAAAACATTAAAGTTTTAATTAAATTTTTCTTTCTATTTATTTTATTTGGGCCAAACCATTTTGCAAATGCATCTGGTTTTTCTAATCTCATTTTTAATGCAGTTAAATGAAATCTTATTTGCATGTCAGACATAACCATTATAATTTTGGACATTAATTTCTTAGTAGAATCAAAATCAAAACATTCTTGGATTTGATATTGCGATCCTAAATATTCCAATTCATTGCTGCTGTGATCTGGTAATTCAAAATAATGAATTTCTTCAACTCTACTTCTATGCATTGGTGTAAAAATTAATTGTAAGGAAAAGCAATTTTGATCATTATCTAAACCAATTATATTATGCATAAAAAGTCTATTGCCTTGGTTAAAATCAAGAAGGTTCTCTACCATTGATTTTACATTTAAATATGTGTGTTTATACTCTTTTGTGGCTGATTGATGGTATTTTACTGCAGCTATCATAAAAGGTTCTTGGCTAGTTTCAGCTTCTTCTATTAATTCGCCAAAAGTTTTGCGTGAAAAATGTTCAATATCATCTAAATTTAATTTATAGACGGTTCCTTGCAAGCTTTTTACTCGTGTAGATAAAGCTTGGCGCGGGGATTCACCAACGTAAGATAAAAAGTTAATATTGCCTAATTTTGGACTATTAATTTTTATAATACAATACTCTAAACTTCTTAAAATTAAATAACTTTTTATTGCCATTAAAAAAGCTTTAGTATTATTACCTTTAAAAATAGTTAACGCAATAAACAATATTCCAATAAATGTTTTTTTTGTACTTAATTGGTGTGCGAATTTTTTGCAATTTTCAAAAAAAGATTTTTCTCTAATTTGTTCTAAATTTTCTTTAGAAATTAAAGATGAGCTTAGAAACCCCGCTTTTTGGTTACTTAATTTTCTTAAATCTATTATTAAAACTGTTATATTGTCTTTACTGCCTGCTGTTCTAGCCAAATGAGCAAGTTTATCTGCGGTGTTATTAAGGCTAACTCCGCTTTTAAGATAATTTTTAGCGTATTTAACAGCGTCATCATTGCTAACCGTATCCCAAAATCCATCAGAAGCTAAAATAATAAATTCAAAATCTTGGATTATATCTATAACTTTTATTTCAGGATCAGGGATCATTAATGGTGACATTGCCTTATCTCCAATGCCACGTGATACAGCTATGCCATCATTATTATCTTTAGAGACTCGTTGGCAACCATGGGCAAATACAACATAACCTCCTGCTTTAATTATTCGTTCTCTTTCATCTGACCTATATGGTTTATGATCTTCAGATAATGCAACAGCTTTTCCATCTTTTGACAATACAGCTCGGGAATCACCTGAATTGGCAATATATATTTTATCATCTTTTATTAGAGCAACTACAGCAGTGGAACCCTCTTTGTTATAGCCTTCTATTTGTTCGTGCGCATACTTAAATCCATCTATTAAATTTTGCTTAATAAATTCAGGATCATTAATATTTTCATCTAAACTTTCTTGCAAAAAAGTATGTAGATTGTTTTTCAAATATTCTGCAACAGTATGTCCATTTTGATTACTGCCATGACCATCAAAAACACCAAAGTAATTTCTTATATTTGTTTGAGCGGGGATACTAAATCGATCTTGTTGATATGTTCTTTGATTTATTATAGATGCAATACCATATTCTAATTCAACCGCAAATTGATTCAAAAACGTAGTTAAAATAATTATTAATGTAAATTTATTCATGATTTTTAACATTTGTTACCTTTATTATACTGTAGACTTGCTAATATTTTAGCATGAATTAATATACTTTTAAAGTTAGGGTACTATAAAAGAAGGCATACAATATGAAATTAAACTTATTTATCTTTTTATTTATTTTGCATATTAACGCAAAAACTTGGGTGGATAATAGTCCCAAAAATACAATTGTTTCTTATTTGTATGCTCCTGGGACATTTTCATGTGAATGTAGAATGTCTATATATATGCCTAAGTTTGTAAGTTCAACTTGTGAAGAAATTACATGTTCTGAGGGAATAGAAGTTTTAAAATATCCGGCATCTGCTTGTAATTTTTCTGAGGTTTTATTAAAACGTTTTAGTTTTATTCCACATAAGCCTGTTAAATCTATAAAAAAACTATTTAAAAAATGTGTATATAAAATTTCCGGCTATTGTAATGAAGGACATCGTATTAAAATTCAGCCTTTTTGTGAGGGTAAGAGCACATCTTTGTCATCACAATTGACTGATATTTCTAAGATTAATTTTGGACAAGATTTGGATATTGCCATTTTTAAACAAAATTATCAAAAGCATTTATTAGGTTTAAATGATAATTACCAAGATTATAATAAGCAAATTGTTTTATATGGTTTTTCAAGAGGTGCTGCTACTGTTTTTAGTTTTATGTCTTTACATAAACCTAAGGAAGTCTGTGCATTGATTTGTGAAGGTATGTTTGATTCTATACCAAATATATTAAAACATAGATTCCCAAATACCTATAAAGTAATGTTAAATTTCTTAGAGAAATTCACTCATTTTAAAACAGAAGCAATCTCGCCTATTTCTGCTATAAAAGACATTTCTCTAGATTTACCTATTTTGCTGATTACATCATACGCTGATTATATTGTGTCGCATGAATGTGTATTAAATCTATATAAGTCCTTAAGAGAATTAGGGCATGCTAAAGTTCATATTTTAATCTTACAAAAGCCAGGTCACCTGAAATATGTATTTCATAATCAAGACGATAAAGATATGTATGAACAAACTGTGCATGCTTTTTATAAAAAGTATAATTTGCCGTATATTGAAGACCTGGCAATTAAAGGCGAGCAATACTTTGCCCATACCCAACCTTGATAAGGCTTTGATAAAGACCTAATTTAGGTTATAATTAAATTTATATCTTATTAATGGAGGTCTTTCATGTTAAAAAACTATTTTTCGCTACATTTTCTAGTAGATTTTATTAAAAATTTCTTAAAAAATTCCTATGAAATTAATTATCAACCTAAAAATTTACATGATTATTTGGTATTTGCAGTTTCGTATTTTTCATTTTTAATAATAATGGTATTTGTGTTTAGTTACCTTTCAGCAATTCTTTTTAACTATAAATTTCATGTTCCACGGGTTATGATGTTTATGTTATTTAGTGGGGTTGTAAGAATGTTTGTCATGTGGGCTAAATTAAAAAGAAAAATTTAAATAAAGAGATTTAATATGTTTATAGATTTGGCAAAACAATCATTAAAAAACGCTTATAACTCAGATCATCAACCAAAAAGCATTCTAGATTGCTTATTAGTAGGTTCTATAAATTTTGTTATGCTTGCCTTGGGTTTATCCATTATTTATATATTTTCACTAATTTTTGGCTTTCAATTTTCTGTATCACCTTTCATGAAGTGTATGTTATTCTTTGGTTATCTTAGATCATTTGCATGGTATATAATTTGGATAATTAAAAGTAATAATTAAAACAAATAAAAGATCAGCAGCTTGTTAATTAAACTAATATAAGGGATTTAATGAAGATTCAATCAATTTTGTTATGTATGAATTTTATTTTAGTTTTTGATTTGTATCCGGCTGAGTCAATTGCAAAGCCGCAAGTAATTGAAGATATAGATTATAATCTTGTACAAGTTTTAGAATATAAAATAAAAAACAGATTTTCAGGCAACAATGATATTTTAGACCAATTGCACCATTTACTTAGTAATTACGATACTTGGATAAGTGAGATTAAAACCAATAAAGATAAATTAAATGCTATGCAAGAGCAGTCTTCTGAATTAGTCAATGACTCAATTGACCGATTAAGCAAATTAGAAGATTTTTTAAATAACTTATATTCAAGATCACCTTGGTCGCGGGGGCGTGAAGTTATGAAAAAGTTGCAATCATCATCTTCATCAAGTTCATCTTCAAACAAATTAGCCACGCATGATAATTTAAGAGATATAGTTAACTTGGTTTGGTATTTTTATGCATTAGCTGTAAAAAAAGGACAAGGCTTTGAGCAAGGTGCTTTTGCAATTGTGCCTAATCAAGAAGTGATCTTTAATTTTCTATCTGGGTATAAAGAAACTTATGACAGAACTGGTCAATCCTCACATTTTAAAGAAGAAGATGCTTTTCAATTTGGGATTGATATTGAACCTAAATTTAGAAAAGATAAAGAAATTAAAATCTCCCTTTCAGATTTTTTAGATTCGAAAGAAGCTACAGATTTAATGATTTTGCCAAAAAATATGTTTCATATCTTATTTGGTAATATGAAAAGAATAGGATATTTATATGTAAAGCCAGAAAATTTTGGCACAAAAAATGAAGCTGATTTTGCAACTCATGCAGATAGTCATGCAGCTTCATTAATTTCAAGAGGTGGCAATCAAGAAAACATGAGAAAAGAACATGTTCCCAATGACATTGTTAAATTATGGAAAGAGCTTATTGGCCAATATGATATTCAAGACAATCAAAGTATTATTAATTGGAAAAAAGCAGCAGGTCAAGATGCCTCACATTTCGGTTCAATAGATTTGCGTTCATTGAATGAAAAGTGTATTGAAAAAGGCGCAAAGTATGGAATTTATGAAATGATTGATATTTTAAATATGAGAGAGTTTTCTGAAAATAAAGAATCAAAGCAAAAATTTTTAGAATTGATTAATAAAAGATTTGATCATTTAAAGTATAGAAAAGGCAATGAAGTTATTTTAACCGACCAAGAATTATTTTAATAAATAAAAATTTTATTTTCTACTTGCAATAGTATTATTTTTAGTGTATAGTTAGATTTAGTGTTTATATGTTTAATCTTACTAGGAGCGCTGTAATGCGTATTTTATCTCAACTAGAAGATCTTAATATTTTATGTAATTTACCAGCCATTAAATCTAATAATGGTTATGCATCTATTTCTTTACAATTAAACACTTCTTTTTTTAACTCATTCTCATTTTTCTTCTTTGCGCCCCGCGCAATATAACTTTTTTTATCTAAAAATACATTTTTGTTGATTAGTGCTTGCCGTTTAGGCAAAAGACTATTATTTTTTGCTGCTCATTTTTAAAAAATATGAAAGGGTGTCTATGAATTATTTTAAATAGTTCTGTTAGTTAAATTGTATCTGTAATTAGTAAATAAATTAATTTTTTTCAAAGGAATAAAATGAAAAAACAAATGATAATAATCGCTTTAGTTCTTAGTTTAGTATCAGTAGAATCTTGTGTAAAAGCTATGCCTGCTCATTTAATTAGAGCAATTGCTACAGGGCAAATGCAAAATAAGCATATAGCAATAGCTATGAGTGCACTTGCAGGAATTGTTTATATTATTCGCAAGTCAGAAACTTCTACTTCTATAACAAGCGCTAAGGTGGTTAAGCCAGTAAAAGAAGAAACAAAAACACTAGTTAAGAAATAATGTTTTTGTTTAGAACTCTATAGTTGGTTTGGGTAGATGACGTCTCTACCTGAGCCGCTATAAAATTAAAAAGTTATATTCCAAGCTCCCCAAAGAGTGATTATATATTTGTTGCCAAAAGTTTTGGGAACATGATCAAAACCATATCCTAAGTTTAAGAAAAGCTTGTTTTCTATATCTTTAATTTTAAAATTATATTTATAAACTGCATAAAAGTTGCTTCTAATATAATTAATTTTTTCTATAATATTACTAAAATTAGGGTAAACTTTAGCTCCGAAATCGAATTTTAGCGTATAACCATATTCTAACCCATGGTTACCAAAAGTATTTTTATTGGCAATAAATAGATCTACTAAGTTCCCTGTACTAAATTTATACTTTGTATCATTAATATCATTGGCAATACGGGGAATAAATCTTATATATCTTGCACCATATAATAAAATATTTTTACGATCTTGATTATAAGAATATGAGCCATCGAATTGCAATCCAAAAGAATTTTGTGCATAGCCGAAATCTGTATGTTGTAATGCATGTATTTTATGAGTAGGTAGTCCAAACAAACCGGAAAAAGTCATTAAATGATGATGTTTTTTATAAAAGTTATAACCTAATGTAAAAAGAATATCGTCTGTTTGATTACCGCTATAAGTTATTAGATTATCTTTTTTGTTAGTGATATGTGCATATGCTGTATCCATTCTAAGATAAAAAGATTCATGTTTAAAAATTAGTGTACCAAACGGCCCTGCAAAGTTCTGAGTTTCACCTGTAGATTTTTTGAAAAATTCATCATAAAGTAAGGCTATAATAGTTGTATTATTTTCTTCATTTTCAAGATTAAATTGTTTTGTAATTTGTGCAATACGAAAGTTATAAACCATAGAAACACTTAACAAGTTTGTGCAATATAAAATTACTATAATGCAAAGTAATTTAAATAATTTGTTTTTCATTTTGCTCTTTTTATATTGAACGCATAACGATGATCAAAATCATATTTAAACCATTCATTTAAAAATAAAAGATAGGGGTTATGTGTAGTTTTATTTTTTTTATTTTTACTAATTATTAAATTATGAAATTCATTTAATAAGTTAATGGCATCTTCTTTTTTTTCACATATTTCATCAAAATCAGGGAAGTCTTTACTATAATCAATAGAATTAATTGATTGGTATAACGAATGGTTTTGTTTATATAATTCAAACTCACAGTGACATTTAATCATTAATCTCGTTATAATACTATGAAATTTATTAAAAAAATCATACGTAGATTTTTCTTGAAATTCTAAGCCTCTTAAAATTATTTTATAAAGATTTATTCCCTTCTTAATGCCAGCAGAATTAGATGAAATTATTAATAAATTGAATGTCTCATTTTTTAATTGAATTATTTCTTCGGTAGTTAAATTCTTGTTATAAAGTTTAAGGCGAATAATATTATTTTTGTTGTAAAAATCATTTTCACATTTATGGGATTCTACATTACAAATTCTTGGCACTTGGTAATATTTTAATAATTCTGTAATAATTTTACAAAATATAAAGGTATTATGTATAAGGCATTTTCTATATGCTTCAATTTCAGATTCGTAAATCATTGTTTCTTGCGTAAAGCAATTATGATTTGTCATCAATATAAATATCAGAATTATTTTCTTCATGTTTTTTTCGTTAAGATTAAAATTGTACATTAAATGCATGTTATTATATATAAAAAAACTTTTTCTATAAAGTAGATAATCCCAAAAAAAAATTATTATGAGTAAAACCTTAAAAACATATTCGAAATTAAGCACAGAATATTATGATTTAGAAAATCATATAAATCATGATATAGCGTTAGCTTTTTATATAGATTATGCAAAACAAGCAAATGGTCTAATTTTAGAACCAATGTGCGGCTCAGGTCGCTTTTTAATTCCAATGTTGCAGTTAGGTTTGCAAGCATTTGGTTTTGATGCTTCGCATTATATGATAGACGCTTTTAAGCAAAATTATTCCAAGATTAGTATGCAAGCACCGGTGTGGCAATCTTTTATAGAAGATTTTAACGATAATAAACTTTATAAATTAATATTTATACCATATGGCTCTTGGGGTTTAATTATAGATCAGGTAATTGCCAAACAAAGTTGCAAAATAATTTATAATCATTTGGCAGTTGGTGGTAAATTTGTATTAGAGATAGAAACAGTTTCGTCAGTCCCTAAAAATTGCGGAATATTGCATAAAAATAAACTCAAGCGTGCAGATGGTTCAAGTATTAGCCTAACTACGATTCCTACATATGACGCACAAACTCAGATTTTTAAATGTGAATGTAGGTATGAATCTATTATAAATCAGAATATTGTAGATACGGAGTTTGAAGAATTTAAGCAGTATCTTTATAAGTTTGATGAATTTGATCAAATACTTTACGCTGCTGGTTTTACTAATATAAAAAAATTTCAGAGTTTTCAAAAAGAGCCAGCTACAGATATAAATGCACGTATTTTAATATATGAATGTATAAAATTATAGGTTTAATCTTGACTACCTGAAAACAGGGCTTTATAATTAGAATTATATTAAATAATATAATCTTAAAAAGGGTGATTATGAAATTGTCTAGTTCTGTCTCTATCTTATTGGTGAATCCCTGGCTTAATTAATTCTATTGCCTGCTTTGGGCAACAAATTTCCATTTCTTTTATATTTCTAAATTCTTATTTTTTCAATTCTCATTGGCTTTGGCCTCAATAATACTTTTTTCTTAATTTTTTTTCTAAGTTTTGCCCATAATGAGGGTTTAGTTTTTATTATTAATATTATTTTAAAGGATTGAACATGAAACGTATTTTATTATTATCTATTATAATAGCTTTTGCTACCGGGTTGTATTGCTTTAAGCAATTACAAGTGGTTGAAGAAAATAGTAACGCAAAGCGTATTGCAATTTTATTGCCACTTTCACACCCGGCATTAGATGAAATTAAAGATGGATTTATTAAAACTTTATCTGAAAAAATGGAAATTAATTATGATGTGTACAATGGCAATGGTGATAGATTATTAATGCGTACACAAGCTCAAAAGGCTTTTGATAATAATTATGATCTTGTATTAGCAATTTCAACGCCAATAGCTTTAATCTGTAATTCAGTTTCTACACAACGCAATAACAATACGCCAGTAATTTGTGCAGGTGTTTCAGAAAACCCAGTAGAAATTGGCTTGGTTAAATCTATTGCAACGTCCGAAAATAATTTTGTAGTGGTGAGTGACCATTATGATTTTCAAAAGCAATTAAATGCGCTATTAAAATTGTATCCAACAAACCGTATTATTTTGCCTTTTTACCCATCACCTGGTTTGCAAAAGCAAGTGGATGAGCTAAAAATATTATGCAAAAAAATGAATATAGAATTATCAGAAGTCAAAGTTTATTCAGTTAATGAGCTGTTTGCAAAAGTTGATGCAATGCTTAATAATGATAAAGAAGTTATTATGGTGTTAAAAGATAATGAAATAGTTTCTGGTATTGAAGCACTGGTTAATTTAGCAGCGCGTAAGAATAAAATATTATATGCTTCTGATTTAAATTCTTTTGACAAAGGTGCTAATTTAGCTTTTGGCGTTTCAGAATTTGCAGTTGGTGCACAAGCTGCTAAAATTGCTTTTGATATTTTGCAAAATCAAAAATTGCCTAGTGAAATATCTAGTGTCTTTGCTGATAATTTTGAATTAAAGGTAAAAGGTAAATAATGTTAAATATAATACTTACAATTTTAGAACCAGCGGCAATTTATTTGCCGCTCTTACTGGGTGCATATTGTGCATTTTCTTTATTAAAAGTTCCATACTTGGCAATAGAAAGTGCGTTTGTTTTTGGTGCATTATTGGCAAGTCATATAATGTTTTTAAAAATGCCAATTTTAGTAATATTAATTTTATCTATATTAACCGCAATGTTAGCAGGTGCCATAGTGGGCTTAGTTACTTTTGCAGTTAAATATTATGCAAAAGTTTCTTTTTTATTGGCTAGTATAATAAGTATAGGTTTTTTTCATGGTATAAATCAGTTTGTTATACATGGTTCTCATGTTTCTTTAGGTATGAATAATCTTTTATCTATAATACCTAGCACTCGCGAATATCCACACCTGGCTACTTTGCTAGTGATATCTTCTATTATAATATGTGTATTTTATTTTTTTATTAAATCACAAATTGGTACAAGCTGTGCTATTTATGGTAATAACCCTCATTTTTTTGAACATTATAATATATCAGCTAACTACGTATGCATAATTGGAATACTGTTAAGCAGTAGTCTGGCAGGACTTTCTGGATTTTTGAGTGCTTATAATAATGGCTTTGCAGATATTTCTATGGGCTTTGGAATTAATTTATTGTGCATTACTGCTTTAGTTTTAGGTAAAACATTTATAAGCAAGAAATATAGTTTTATAATTCCTTGTATTGGAATTTTAATATATTTAATTATTCAACAATTTCTTTTAAAAATTAATTTCGACTCACAATATTTTTCAACAGTTCAAGCGATTGTTGTTTTCTTATTATTAGCATTCACTCAAAAACTTGCAAAGGGCAAACGCTATGAACTTGGATTATAATATTGTATTAAATTTATCGTTCGGTTTTACTTTAAATAAATTATTTTTTAATAATCTAGAATGCGCCTTTGGTAAAAATTTAAATTTTATAATGGGACCAAATGGTGTAGGTAAATCTACGTTTTTGCGTATTTTGCAAGGCAAGGTTAATAAAGAAGAATTTATTAAAGGGTATATTAAAATTAATGGACAAGATTACAATTTTTCAAATGTAAGAACGCAAGAGTTTTTGCAAAATAATAGTCGTTTAGTCTCACAAAATTATAATGACATGTTAGCTTTAGATTTTACTGTTAATCAAAATTTGCAGGCAGCTCAATTTTTAAAATATCCATCTTTTAACGCATTGCCTAGTTTATTTAAATATAGTGACATGCTTGCAGATGTGGGCGTTAAATTAAATTCATATGTAAATGAGCTTTCGGGCGGACAAAGACAAATATTAGCAATTATTATGGCTTTGCAAAAACATGTAGATATTTTATTTTTAGATGAGCCTACTGCTGCTTTAGATGAAATTAATGCGCAAATGGTTATGGATTTTTTAAATAAATTATCTCAAATGCATAATATTACAATTGTATGCATTACGCATGATAAAGAATTAATAATGAATTACTCACAGGGTTTGTATTTAAAAATAGTTAAAAATGATAAAAATGAACGCACAATAGAGAAGAGACTTTTATGAAAACTAAACAAGATTTGTTGCAATATTTGCAAGAGCTTAATTTCGTAGTAAAAATATATGAGCACGAACCAATTTTTACCGCAGAACAGGGCAAGCATTTACTTGAAACTATACCAGGCGCACATTGTAAGAATTTGTTTTTAATAGACGATCAGGGAAATTATTGGTTAGTTGTTGCGGAGTTTAGAACAAAAATTGATTTAAAAAATTTAGCAAAAACTTTAAATGTTAAAAAATTGCAATTTGGTTCGCCTGAAAAGTTACAAGAATATTTTGGAGTTACGCCCGGTTCTGTAACACCGTTTGGAATTATTAATGATAGCTTAAATAAAGTTAAATTAATTTTAGATAAAAAAACCTTTGAAAATGAGATGATAAATGTGCATCCTTTGATTAATAATACAACAATAAGTATAAAGCCTAATGATATGATTAAGTTTATTAAGGCTTTAAGTCATGATTATTTAATATGTGAGTTTTTATGAAAAAATTAATACTATATTCAATGTTATGTACAGTAAGTTTGCAAGCAGCAATAGACTTAGAACCGCAACAGGATAATCAAGAGAATAATAATGTTGTAAATGAAAATGAAGAAACTATACAATATTATGAAAATAAAATTATTGACCCCAATACATCAGCGCAAGAACTAATTAGCGCTAAACAAGCTTTAATTGTATGTTACTGGTTTAATCCAAACAAATTGCAACATATTAACAGAATTCATGCATTATGTTTGGAAATTATGGCTCATGATGATATTTCCCATGGGTACGCTCCTTACATTATGGGAGAAATATTTTATAATGTACATGGGATTGAGCAATCTCTTGCAATTGCCAGAGACTATTACAGAATGTATATAGATGAAGACGATAATGATCCTGATTGTGTAAATAAGGCACAAGAAAGGATAGACGATATTAATCTAGCTGTAGGCTTAGATGAAGCAGGTCTAGATGAAAATGAAGTGCCTGCTGATTAGAGCTTATAATTAAGCTGTGTGGTAATTTATTTTGGGCAATTAGCAATACATTGCTTGCCGATATTTACTTGATCTGAACAATTTTCAGCTAAACAATTATTAGGGTTTTTTGCAGAAACGCAATTATTTTTAACATAGCATTCACGTACAGGAAGTTTGCAATTATCCGCGCAAGTTGGTTGGCATCTTTTTTTGCATATACTTGCATTAACAGTCTTTTGGTAGCAATTTTTTTTAAGACACTGTAAATAATTTTTTTTACCATCAAGGCATTTATTTTTAGCTATACATTCATTGACAGGGGTTAAGCATTTTTCTTGGCAGCTAATATCAGTATAGGCAAATACATTATTTATAAATATTGCCAAAGCAAAAGACAATTTAAGTAAATTCTTCATATATACCTCCATCTTAATTTTACCAGAAGTAATATACCTAAATCAATGATTTTGGATTTGTTCAGTTCCTTTTGAATAGTTATTAATCTACTTAAAAATCTTATATGAGCTAAAAAAAGCTTAAAAATTGACAATATGTCAATTTTGAGCTATAATTTTATTACTATTAGATTTATTTTAAACGTAAATAAGGGGTAATTATGAAAAAGACAATATTGCTATTTTTAATGTGTATAAGTGGAAGTTTGTTAGGTTATGAGGAAAGATCTAATGATATTCCATTACCTTCAGAAGAATCTTTTATAAATGGACAATTTTTATATGTTCAAAATCAGGAATTAGATATTCAGATTGATGAAGATATCTTGGCAAGCCCAGCTTCAACTGTAGAGCAAAAATCTAATGCTAGGCATTCTCTTATGTTTAATTATTGGTTTTCAATGTCCCAGCAAAAACCAGAGAGAGTATTATGCCTATCTCAACAAGTAATTAATGAAGAGAATGTTTGTAAAAATGCGAATTACTTTCTTGCAGAGTTGTCATTAAAAGGTATGTATCGTGATACAGCAACAGGCAGATATTTTTTAGGTGAAGCAACCTTGCCAAATCACTATCAACAAATTCCAATAGATCATGATCAAGCTACTGAATATTATCAGAATTATATAAATGAATCTGATAACTTAAATGATAGATATAATTTTATAGAAGATGCTTATAGTAAACTTAACTATATTGCGAATTTGCCTGTAGATTAATTTTTTTAAATTAAAATAAAAAGACCCTAGATATAAACTCTAGGGTCTTTTTATTTATTTAAACGTTAAATTTAATATTAACAATGTCACCGTCAGCAACTAAATAATCTTGACCGGCAGTTTTAATTTTGCCTAAGTCTTTTAATTTAGATTGTGTTTGATGTTCAAAAAGGTCATTACAGTTAAAAATTTCAGCACAAATAAATCCGCGTTCTAAATCTGAATGTATTTCGCCTGCCGCTTTACGTATAGTTGTGCCTTGTTTTATTGGCCAAGCATGTATTTCTTTAGGTCCACATGTAAAGAATGTAATTAAACCTAAATTTGCATAAGTTTTAGTAATAATGGTATCAAGTCCCTTAGTTTTAAGTCCCATCATTTCCATCATTTCTTTTATTTCAGCTTCATCACTTAATTGTGATAATTCTGATTCTAACTTAACGCAAATTGGTATTACGCGTTCTTGGGTAAATTTGGCAACTAGCTTTTGGTAAAAAGGGTTGTCTTGGTATGTTTCTATGTCAGATTCAGAAATGTTGGCAATAATTAAATAATTTTTTGTAGATAATAAAGGGATAGTTTCCACTTCACATTCTAAAATTAACTTTCTTGCAGTGGTTGCATCCCCTCTTTCTATAGAATGCTTTACTTTATTTAATAGCTCAGCTTCAATATTGGCTTCTTTTAGTTTTTTAGGATCATTTTGCAAAGCTTTTAAAGATTTTGCAATTTTTTCTAATCTGTTATTAATGCTTTCTATATCTTTTAACATTAATTCAGCAACAATAGTTTCATAATCTTCTACAGGGTCTAATGCGGCAGATGTATGGGTAATATTAGAATCTTCAAAGCAACGTAATACGTGTAAAATTAAATCTGTTTCGCGAATATTGCTTAAAAATTGATTTCCCAAGCCTTCGCCGGATGCTGCACCTTTTACTAAGCCTGCAATATCTACAAATGTTACTGTTGCGGGTATAAGTTTTTCTGATTTAAATAATTTTTGCAATTTCACCATTCTGTCATCTGGCACTTCTGTTATTGCCACGTGTGGGTCTATTGTACAAAAAGGGTAATTTTCTGCTGGTACGCTAGATTTTGTTAGCGCATTAAATAATGTTGATTTGCCTACATTTGGTAGGCCTACTAAGCCGGCTTTAATACTCATGTAAAATTCCTGTGAAAATAAATTTATAATATCCTATAAGTTTGCTTTAAAATTCACATTTAGACAATTAGTTTCATAAATCTTGAATTGTTTAATTTAATTGCAATAGAATATATTGGGATTAAACTTGCATATTTTTTATAGGCAGGTATGTTAATTTTGTTGGTTGTCCAATTTTCTAAAAAACGGGAGAATGTTATGTTTCATCACCATTCATCTATTGGTAAAGCTATAAGTTTTGTGGCTTTTCTAGTTTTATGCCTTACAGCAGTAGCAGTAGGCTTGTTAGCATTTAATGTTGAAGTTATTAACTCACCAGTAGTGCAAACACATTTCGTTTCATTTATACGTCCGGCTTATATCATTGCTGGCGTTGCAGGATTATTAGGATTAGTGTTTTTAGTATCAGGTTGCGGTTCTTGCAAATGTGATACTAACCATAATCATAATCACAATCATAAACGTGATTAATTATTAATTAAGTATTAATAAAAAAACCCGGAAAAAATTCCGGGTTTTTTTATTGGGATATTGACTTGTCTAAATTGATTAAAATAATATAAGCAAAAACCTTTAAAGAGAAGAGAAAGAAGTATGCTTCAAAACCAAAAACTTATTATTTTTATTTTAATAACTTCTCACATATTTTTTATTCAGTCAGATGTAAATGGAATAAGATGTGTAGGTAAAAAGGCAGTTCAAGAAACCACTGAACAAATAATGGCACGTCCTAAAAAAATAAAAAAGAATTATGGAGCTATAAAGCGTAAATTAAAAATCCATAAATTTAAGCGAAATCAAAAACGATTATCACCTAAAGATAAACAAAATCTGGTACGTGCATTGGTTACAGCTAAAATTACAAGAGCACCAGCAAAAATTGCTTTGAATATTATTGCAGGGACTTTAAATGAAGTTCAGCTTTTTCCCCCAGATTCTATGGGTGCTGTAGGTCCAACACAATTTATAATTTGTATAAATGGCTTAATAAGAACAATTAATAAAAACACAGGTGTTGCAGATGGTGCATTAAATATTAGCACTGATCAATTTTTTAAATCAGTTTGTGCTTGTAATGCAAACGTTGGTACAAGTGATCCTAGAATTCGTTATGACAGGCTTACCAAACGTTGGTTTATTGTTATGATTAATACAAGCGATACCAGAGATCGTATACTTGTTGCAGTAAGCACAGAAGCAACTATAACTAAAACAACTAAATGGAATTTCTTTTTTATAAACACTAACATTGGGCAATTTTTTGATCAACCAACATTAGGGCTTGATGCAAATGCGTTATATGTAGGTGGCGTTCCATTTGATAATAACGGCGAATTAAATAGTACCGTTTATGTTATACAAAAAAAATCGATTTTAGCAACTGGGCCAATTGTTTTTCATGAATTTCAAAATTTAGCAGATGCAACTGACTATCAAGGTGTTGATAACGATGTAGCAACTTCAAAAGATGGATTTTTGATTTCATCGAATAATACACAATTTGGTAGCTTAGTGATTAGAAAAGTTTTCAATGCTGGTAGTAATAATCCAACTATATCTGGTACATTCTTTTTAAATGTTCCTATGACGCAAATGCCTGTGCCGGTAGACCATAAAGGTAATAACCATGATGGGACAAATAACCCTAATTTAGGCAAATTAGACGTAAATGATGATCGCTTGTTAATGGCGCAAATAAGAAACAATAGTTTATGGACTACTCAACATGTTGGTGTTAATAACTTGGGCGTGTGTCCTAATAATCCAGCAGAAGCTACCAGAACAGCAGCAAGATGGTATGAAATAGATATTTCCAAAAATCAACCGGTATTAAAACAATCAGGAACACTTTTTGTTAAAACCCCAACCAATACAAAATCTGCAGCTTCATATTTTTATCCCTCAGTTATGGTTTCACCTAATGGGCATATGATTTTAGGGTGTAGTAGGGCAGGTCAAAATGAATTTATTAATACTGTATTTGCAGAAAGATTTGCAACGGACACATTAGGTACACTTAGAGCACCTCAATTTTATACAAACAGCCAAACTAGTTATAACCCACCAGGGGATTCTTTTGCAAGTGATATAACAAGACGTTGGGGAGATTATTCTTACACGAGTCTTGATCCTATTGATCAAATGACAATGTGGACCATTCAAGAATATTGTAATGCTACAAATTCTTGGGCATGCAGAGCTGCAAAATTATTAGCTCCGCCGCCTGCTACTCCTATAAAAGTATTACCCCAAGCAATTCCTTTAAATCAAAAGAGTATTAATATAAAAATTAGAGGTGATTCAGTAAATAGTACGGCTTATTGTGACCCAAAGAATGCTATTAACAAATTAAAAATTCAGATACCTGGAATCGTAGTTAATAAGATTATTACTGTAACACCACAAGAAATTATTGCTAATGTGTCTACAGTGAATAGTAAGGCTGGTTTAAAAGATATTACTGTGATTAATCCTGATGGGCAAAAAGCAATTGGAAACAAATTAGTTAATATTGGTAATTGTTTATCAAATGATTTATTTTTAGTTTTATTAAATAATAAGTATGGATAAATTTATATTTACTAATGACTTAGGAGGGTTTCTCCTAAGTCATTAGATAAAATTTTACTTGTTGTTTTTAGAGTCTGTATTTTTAGATCCAGGAATAAGAATAGCTGGGTGCGAATGTGGGGCACCTCTATTTATAGGTGCTAATTCTGGTTCAATATAAGTATAGCCTGCAGGGCCTGAGTTGGATGAAGAACTTTCACCATTACGCTTAAACGGTTTAGGTTTAGCAGTGTTTTCAGTTTTTTTTCCGCCTTTAACACATTTTTTATCTTTACAAATATAACCTGGTTTGCATTCATAATTATTAAAACAATTTGCATCTAATTGTGATGAAATTACAAAGATTAACAGAGTAAATTTCACTATTTTTTGCATTTTAGACTCCTTTTTTTCTATTTATTTTAGATCTATATTCTTCTTTGAGTGTAGCAAAATTTAACAACAACAATCAATATTTTCCATTTGAAACGCAATTATTGAATTTTTATTTACTTTTTTATCGAAATTTCGAAAAATATTTATAAGATTTTTAATTTTTTCTTTATTTTTTCACAATTATTTTTTTGCTAAAAAATTAAATTTTTTGTGTCATAGTTTTTTTGTCGATAACGCGTGTAGCAAATAAAATTGGTTGTGAGTCAAAAATAATTTTATAGGCAATATTTCTGTTTAATAAAAATTAAATTTGTAAATTATTTTATCAAACCCTTGCATTTTTAAATTTCAATTATGTAATATTACTAATGTATAGTAAAATTAATATTGAAATTGTATTAAAGGTCAAAATTATAGATTTAAAAAATGTGAGTAGTAGTGTAATTAAATGAAAAGGGGAAATGATGGTTATTAAAAGAAAAGCTGCTAAGAAGGCAACTTCAAGCAGAAAAGCGGCTCCTAAGCGCAAAGTAGCTAAAAAAGCTACTAAAGCAAGAAAACCTGCCCATAAAGAAACAGTAATTGAATGGGTAGAAGATTTATTTGGTGCTGGTCCAAGATCAAAAGCTAAAACAGCAGCAACCAAAAGAAAATCAGCTAAGCGTAAAGCAGCTTCAAAATCAGGCGTTGCTAAAAAAGCAGCAGCTCCTAAACGTAAAGTAGCTAAAAAAGCAAAAACAACTCCAGCACAAAGACGTGCTATTGCTTTAAAAAACTTAGCTAAAGCTCGTGCAGCTAAAAAAGCAACATCGGGTAAACGTGCAGCTCCTAAACGTAAAGCAGCTATTAAAAGAGCAGCTCCTAAACGTAAAGTAGCTAAACGCGCAGCTCCTAAAAGAAAAGCTGTAAAACGCGCAGCTCCTAAACGCAGAGCAGCAAAACGTGCTTCATCAAGACGTAGAACTGCTAAAAGAGCGTAATTTTTTCATATAATCCCAAAAAAACAGGTTGATATTTTATATCTGCCTGTTTTTTTTGTTCAAAAACCTAGAGACATATTAAGCAATTTATCTTATGATATAGCGAATAAATTTATAATTATTATAAGGTAAATCAGATGTCTAAGATAAATCTATTATATATACTGCTAATATTAAACGTATGTTCTTTGTTGCATGCAAATGAAGTTGAATACCTAGAATCAGAAAAAAGTTTAGTAGAGCTGCTAAAATTTTGGAAAACTCCAGAATTAAAGGTTAGGTATAAATTTAATAAATTTTCAGCAATAATTCCTGAAGAGTTATATTTTATAATAGATGGCTTTAAAACTAAATCTATATTATTAAACCGTCTTATTTTGCACGGTCCACCAGGTAATGGCAAAAGTAGTTTAGCAAATCAGATTGCAAAAGAATTAGATGCGCAATTTATAGAAATTAGCGGCCCTTCAATTGTTACCAAATTCCAAGGCTCAGGGTCTGAAACTATAAAAAAATCATTTGAAACTGCTTTAGAATATCTAAAATATAATAAAAATGTAGTAGTTTTTATAGATGAAATAGATTCAATAGCCCCAAACTTTGAGGGCGATGATAGATTTCATGATCATAAAGCAGCGTTACAAGCGTTATGGTTATGGTTAGATAAAGTGAAAGCAATACCTGGAATATTTATAATTACTGCAACTAATAAATTTGAGAAGTTAGATAAAGCATTTGTCAGCCGATTTGATGGTAATATTGTAGAGCTTAAAAATCCAGAAAAACAGGCAAGAAAAGAAATTATAAAGTTTTATGTTAATGAATTTAATAAACAAATTTCTAAGCAGGTTGTGTTAAGTAGCTATTTAATAGACTCTTTGGCAGATCAAACTAATGGGCTAAATACACGTACGATAGAAGGTATTGTGCGTTTAATTGTCCAAAAGGCAAGTTCAACAAAAGCTGCAATAAAAATGACATTAATAAATAGTATTGTATCAAGGCAAAAAGCATTTTTAAAAGCTCAAAATAAAGATGATAAAAATAAAAAAGATTTAATTAGTAAGATTAAGTCTAATTTAACAGTTATGAATGTTTCATTAAGCGTATTTTGTAGTTGCTTATTTCTGTATGATAGATACGTAAAAAAATTGAGTGAAACTAAATTCTGGAACCCAATTTATGGATTCGAAAAATGGTTGGGCTTAAAAGGTGTTGTAGATACACTCAAAAATAACCCTGAAGATATAGCTAAACTTTCTAATGCATTCACTCTACAATTTTTTATTGTAATTGGCTACAAATATTATCAGATGGCTTTGAAAAAGATAGGTTATTTAAAGAAGTCTTAGATTATCAAATAGTTCCCTTTTTAAATTTGTTGCAAATGAATTGCTAAAAGTTAAAATGTAATATATGAAAAAATATATAAAATTATTATTAATACTATTGTCTATTTTGCTTCCATTTCAGTCTATTGGCACTTTTCCTGTCGCTATTTCTCAAGCTGCTATTGATAAAGTTTTAATTGTATGTGAACAGGCTGCTTTATACGCCGCTGCCTGGGCTATTTCCCAAAATTCTAAATCGTATATACCAGAAGTTAAAACACTTAAGTTTACTGACAAACCCACAAGTAAAATTAATTACAATGGACTAACAAACCCCATCATTAGCATAGATAATAAGTTTATAACCAATATTGCAAGCCAAAAACAAGCAGTATCAATTACACAAACAGAAATCACACAAATTAAATCTTTAGCCCAGATTGCAATAAAGCCAAAAGAATTTGTATATGTAGCACCAAATAATCAGTTATACACATCCATTGGCCTAGCAAAAATTAATGCAATAGAAAAACAATTACAAAAAGAAGAACAAGCGCGCTATTCACGGGTGCGTTTTAATGTAAAAGCGATTCCAGAACAAAAACCGCAATATATATCACCCACTCAAATTTATGAAAATATTTTATGGAATGATAATCAACAGGCTGAAAAATATTTAAATATTGTAGATAATTTTTGTACACAATTAATTAATCTAAATTCACAAGATGCCCAAACAGGCGTTGAAACATTATTTAACATGGTGCATAGCTTGGGCCCACAAGAAGGGCCAATGTATAATGATCTGCAGCATATTTTAACGCAAATGTTAAACCATGTTTGCGATGCACAAGGCAAATTACAAGCTTTAAACTTTAATCATCAAGAAATCCAAAATGAGATTAATCTGGGACTTAATAAAATTTGCCAATCAAAGTCCGTAAATGTACTAAAAAGTAAGTTTGCAAATAATGGCAAATGGTTTTTTAGTAATAAAGATATGTTTGCCACCGTTATACCGCATGGCACCAATTATAAAAATTACGAAATTATAAGCAACTTTAAAGAAAACTCATACAACAAAAGCCTTATTGCTGATATTGCAGTTATAAATGATCTAACTTCAAAGCTGGATTATACGGGGGCGTTAGCATTTGCAAATTCAGCAGGCACGACTGTTCAGGCAAAATGGCGTGCAGCATTAATAAATCAGAGATTTACAAGTTCTGGTATTTTAAGAAAATTTTTAAAGGATCCACTTTGGAAAAACTTATCAACTGATGACAAGAAGTTAATTACAACATCTAATGATCTGTTAGAAAATGGCAAAACAAGGCTAGAAACATTCAATAACACTTTGCTATTACGCTATCTTGCAAAAAAAGAAATCGCCTGCAAATTTACCCTAGAGTGTGATTTAGAAAATATTTGTGTAGAGGTAGATAATGTTCTTTATAAATTACTGGATATTGGTTTTGATACCAATACACAATTAGAATTGCTTTGTGATCTAGCAAAACCAGATAGTGTTTTTTATAACCAAGAAGGCATATTAAAATATTTCCAAAATAATCCACATGTAGCTGGTTTTAAATTAAACAAAAACTTGCCTGTAGATTTAAAAGCCAAAGTTATCTACGGCATAAACAAAGCTATTTTAGCTGGGCAAACTAGGTCTTTAGAATATTACAAGCAAGCCAATAATAGTTACTCATGTAATGCAAAACAAGAAGCGAATCTGTATTATGAACTAGCTGCAGAAAATATAGAAACCAATTTTATTGGCAAAAATAAAGCAGAAAAATTAAAACTAATCCAAGCAGCAGCCAAATTATTAGATAAAATAAAGCCACAAAAAGTATCCAGATTGCATTACCTAAGATTAGAAATTTTACATGCAAAGAATAATGCAGCAACAAACTGGTTTAAAATGGTTAATAACCCAGCATTGTCAGAGCAAGAAAATAAATTACTATTTTATGAAGTACAAGATCTTTTAAAAATCCATTTAAATGAAAAGAATATAAACTTAGTTTGTTTAGCAGCGCAATATCTAGAATACGCAAAAACAACGAAAAACGATCAATTTAATGAACTTGTTAGACAAAAATACCAGCCAGATACACCAAGCTATGCTAAACAACAATCTAATACTTATGCTTTTTTGGCCAAAGCTGTAAAACAAGCAATTAATAATAATAAATTTTATCTTGATCTGTTTAATGCAAAAAAAATATTAGATGGACCTGCTGCGCGGTATATGCAACAAAAAATTATTGCTTATGAACTAGAAAATTTAAAGAATAAGAACTTTGTTTCTACAAACCCAATCCAAGATATTTTGTTAAATGCAATTCAAAGCAATTCTAGAAAAATTCCTGGCAGCAATAACTTTAATATGCCTATGCCTAACCCTAATGACCCTGATGACCCAAGGCATGAGTTATGGCACGCTGCATCGGCTGGCATTGAACGTGCTATTAAAAAATTTAATGAATCTAAGCTAGCAAAAGACTTGGGAATTACTTTAGACAAAGATGGGGCTTATCATATTCAACATGGCAATACTAATGTTAAAGGCAAACCTTCGGGCTATCATTTTGAAGGCAGTGATTGTTGTTTTGAAATAAAAACTATTCAATATTTTGGTAAAGGGTTAGAAAAAATCGTTGAATTATCATGTGATGGTATTACAAAAAGATCATCTTTATTTCCTTCATCTTGGACCTTTGAAAAAACTATAGATAAAATTATTAAATGGTATGAATTAGGCTCATTTGATATAGATAATATATCTAAGTTGGTACGTATTCAGTCCCCATGCTGTAAAAGAATTATTGAATTAACGTTTAAACCCTCAGGAAAGATTATTAGTTTTTATCCGCTTAGAACTAAGCTAATAGAATTAGCCCAAAATAAAATGTTAGATTGCGCAAAATGTTTAAAATAATAGAGGTATAATGTTTTATTTACTTTTTTGTGATCAAAATCAAATTCAATCTTGCAAGACCAATTTTCCTATTTTAGAAAGTATTTACTTAATTATTAAAAATGAAGAGTTTGTTAATCAAATAAAGTCTATTGTAGAAAATATACCGCCACGTATTTTTATTAATAAAGAATTTAGATTCCAGCATCTATTAGTAGAAGTTTATAGTAGATATTCTATGAAAATTGTAGATCAACAAAATCGCATTGTGTTAAATCCAAATGAATTGTTTAATTTATTTGATCAATGGAACAAAGAACAGTTTGTATTTGTTAAAACACTGGGATTGTATTTTGATGGTTATAAATTTGCCTTAAAGAAATTTGATAATATAAATGAGTGTATAAAAGAAGAGGAAAAATTAGATAAAAAAGATTGTTATACTTCAGTTCGCAAAAAATTTGAGCCTAATTATGGGATTGTATTTTCCAATTCCAATAATAATAAGATGTATCTTATTGATCACTTAATACAAGAAGCGCTAGTATTAGATATGTATTATCAAGATAAATTTAGCGTATGGCAAACTGGATCTGAAATTTCTTTACAACATGTAAGTATTAATATTTTAAATAAAGATGAGGCATTGATATCGGATTCAGACGGATACGAAGATTCTGGAATTTTATTAAAAAGAGATACAATAGTTTATTTAATCGATAAATATAAAGAGATTGCAAAACTATGCTCGATTTTAGATCTAAAAAAAATAATAATTACATATCAAGATGGCAATGTAACTGTAGATTATGAAATTATTTAATTATTACCAAATTTTATACCAAGGTTTTTCAATTTCTTGAGTAATTATACTAAGATCAAATATCTCATCAAATCTATGTTTTCCATGCCAACCTGGTGTTCTACATGCAGCTAGATAATTTTTACTTGCATATGGGTTATTACCATTATATGGAAAATTATTAATCATATTATCGTTTATATCAAAAAATATTACGTAATACTTAGGAGTTACTTTCCATTTATCCGGCGTATAATATATTATTTTAAATTTTGCAGGTTGCGGCTTAGGAGCTTTTGGATCAAGCATATCTGTTGCTCCAATTTCTTCTTCAAGCCACGACTTAAAAGCCATTGAAGTTATTAGTTTACCATCAAAAGTATAAAATTTGCCTATAAATGGACGACTAATAGAACCATTTATAATTTCATTATCGCATATAACATATGAAGAATTTGATATTATATTTTTTTTAGCATTGCTTGCTTCTATATTAAAAATGTAAATTAATATAAAAAATAAACTTAATCTCTTATTCATGTTAAATTCCTATAAAAGGATAAAAATAATTACTTAGTAATAATATATCCAATTAATTAAATATTAAAAAGTAATTATAATTTCTAGTTTTTATGATTTTTTTTCTGTTAATATGCTCTAAATGTTTTAAAAGATAAAGGTTTATAATTTATGAAAAATTTTTATTTAATATGTATGTCATTTATTTGCCTAAACACAAATGCAGTAAACATAGCAATCACTTTTGATGACTTTCCAATGCCAAATGGAGCATTGTTTACAGTTAAAGAACGAGCGCAAAAATATGTAGATGCTTTTACGCAGCATAATGCAAAAGCTGCTTTCTTTTGTGTAGGCCAACATTGCAAAAATAGAAAAGATGATTCATTAGTTAAACTATTACTAACCAATGGGCAATTTGTAGGCAACCACTCTATGTCTCATCCCCGCTTAAGTGCTTCAACGCTCGCAGATTTTGAAAAAGAAATTATATCAAATGAAGAGTTGTTATCAACATTTGGTAAAGTGCAAAAATGGTTTTTATATCCGTATTTAGACTATGGTGATAACGCAGAAATTGGCGGTTCACAAGAAAAGCTAATGGGCGCGTTAGATGTGCTTACTAAATTGGGGTATAAAGAAGCTTATAGCACAATTAAGAACTTTGATTGGCAAATTAATAAAAGGATGCAAGAAGCTCTAAAAAAGCAGAAAAACGTTGATTTTGATAAGTTAAAAAAATTGTATTTAGATTTTTTAAAAGGGTGGATACAGCATTATATAGATTTATATAAAACTGTTACTAATAAAGAGATTGTGCATACAATAAACTTCCAAGATAATGACTTAAACGCTTTTTGTATGGCAGATATTTTAGAGATGGTCAAACAAGCAGGGTGGAATATTGTTTCACCTGAAATTGCATTTAGCGATCTTTCTTGGCGATTAGAAGTCCAAAATAATTCAGAATTACTTGCAAATAAATGCGATTCTTTAAATTGCGACTATATTGATAAGGAATTATTTGATTTTAATCGTAGTATTTTTTTAGATTAGTTTCTTAAGCAAACATTGACAAGTAAAGCCTAGGTTTTTTAGGTTTTAAGCATAACTTATTAAAGAAAGACATATAATGCTTAAGATTAAATTATTTAAGATATTGGCTTGTATTAGCATCATTTTTGGAAAAGTATTGCCTTCAACTCCTTGGGAAACTCTTTTGCAGGGTAATAAGAAATTTATAAAAGATAATGTTCATAATAAAAGCAGGGCAAAATATTCAAACCACCAAGAGCCGTGTTGTATAGTTTTAACCGGTTCAGATTCTCGCGTATCGCCAGAGGCTATTTTTCAGCAGGGTATTGGTACAATGTTCACTGTAAGGGTAGCAGGCAATGTGGTAGATGATGTGGTAATAGATACTATTGAATATGCAGTAACACATTTTAAATCAACAACGTTAATTGTAATGGGGCATACAAATTGTGGCGCTGTTATTGGTGCTCTTAAAAGATTAAAAACTAATAAAGGTAAAGTTGTAGTGCCGGCAAATAAAAATCATTTAAATGCAGTTCTTTTGCCTATTGAAAAGGCTATCAAAGCGGTTCGTATTGATATTAACTCTACAAATGCTCTTGAGCTTGCAACTAAAGCTAATATTAATTATGCTGCTCAACAACTTTTATTAAAGTCTAAGCATATTAAGAAGGCCGTTAAAACAGGCAAGATTAAATTAATAAAAGCCGAATATAATGTATCTACTGGTGTAGTAGCTACTTTACCAAAATAATCCTACGGCTATAACTTGGCTCAAAGTTTTTTTCTATTTCTGAATCTTCGTCTTTTTCTTCTTCTTCAATAGGTTTGCTATTAGATTTTTTTGTTGACGACTTAATATCTAGAGTATTATTTGTTGTAGATAATTTATATTTATTACCATTTTTTTCATCAGAAAGAGTAAATGAAAAACTAGGAGTGAAATGTTGTTTTGCTACAAATATTACACCATTTACTGAATCATTTGGTCTAAGTACTTGGTCAGTTAGAGCTTTTCTTGCAAAATCTTCCTCAAGTCTGTGGTTTGCTTTTGGAGATTCAACTGCTTCTATAATAAATGGAATTATTAGAAAAGGAATAAATAGTGTTCCTATGCCCCAACCGACAAGTCTTTTGGCTGTACTGAATTCTACTTTGTCAGCAACTTCATGATACGCTACGCATGGAAAGCTAAAATCTGCTAGAGAAAATCTTAGATATCTATTGCTATTATTAGTCAATTTAATCTGAATTGGGCAATAACCATTTTTGATAACTGCTTCGCGGCCCAAGTATTTTTTACAATCATATTTGTTAAATATTTTATATTCAAAAGATATGCTGTTTTCTTTATTGCTTTCATCGTCTAAATTTTTGGTTGTGATGTAATCAAGAGGTATAGATTTATAATGGGCTATACCAGAAAGTTCAGAGAAGTTATTAGCAAGGAATAATGATATTGCGAAAACAATAAGTTTAATGAATTTCATAAATAGCTCCATTTCGATATAAAAGATTAACTATTTATTAGTTTAGCTTAATTGAATTTATTTGCAAAAAGGTGGCTGCACATCTAGAAAACACTTCTTTTATGTAATCTCAAATAGAAATCACAAATTGACAATCTTTGTAAAATTTAAGGCTACCAAATATACATTTTAATGAGAGCATTGCTCTGGAATAAAGAATCTGTCCTGGAGTTCAGTTACAAAGCAAATTTGAGGGATAAAACGCTTTCCAATTACGATTTTCCAGGCCTTTTCAGTCTTGGTAAGTTTCCAGCAGTCGCCTGAAGGCTATGGAGGACACGTCCTAGGTAAGAGGTTTTCTCTTAAAAATAACAGTAAGCCACTTTTAAACGTGGCTTACTGTTAAAATTGAACTATTTAAGGTTTAAGCTTAGTAGCCTAAAATTTCTTCTACTTCAGTCTCTAGTTCAGACCAAATACCTGGATTGCTAGAAAAATAAACATTCCCTTTGTTACCACTAGAAGTAGTAGAAGGTTTCTTTATAAGAGCCTGAGCTGAGAAAACTAATAAAAAACTTAGGATCATTAATATTTTTTTCATTTTTTGTTCCTTTCTTTAGATAAAATATCCACACTATACACCTAATCTTACTCTAATAAATGATTATTTCAGATATATAATTATTATATAAAAAATATGTAAGAAATTGCAATAAAAATCGCTGTATAACCTGGTTTCCAGGTTCAAAAAGTTTATTATAGCAAGATGTTTAGTTAAAACTAGCTTAATTATTGACAAATATGCAATATTTGATACGATAAAATAAGCTTATATTTCATAGTATGAATTAACATAGTTAAAAGTTTAACCATTAAAAGGAGGAGTTATGATAAAGAAATTAAGATATTTAGGAGCTTTTTTAATTATATTTTCTAGTTGTATGGGTATGGATAATATTCAAATGTCTTCTTTGGTTACTCCAGACGTGGGATTACAAGTTGATCCGTTTGAAGAACACCTTTATATGGTGCCAAGCCCAAGTACTAATTTAAAACATAGTAATAATTCTGTAGTCCCGGTTAATAATAATGGGCATTATGAATATTCACAAAGAGACTTATCGCGCATAAGTATTATTGAAGAGCAGATAAAAATTATATTATCCAAGGTAAGTAAGTCAGAAACTGTTAAATTTTTAGAAAATGGATTTAGAAAAAATAGAGAAGGTATTATTTTACTTTGCTCATTAATCACAGTTTTATTATTACACTATTATTATGCAGAAGTAAGTCCTTTGACTTTTTCGGCACAGAAATTTGCGGGTTTAAGTATTGCGCAATATTGTGCATATAAAAGAATGAATCTTTTGTTAATGGCAGGGGTTTTAGAAGGAATGTCTGAAGGCATTTATCTTGCTTCATTAAAATGGAATTTTTATACAGGATTATCAACAGTTTGTGATATTGCAGCTCTTTATTCTTTCATAAGGTTTTTTGCCGATAATCTATTTAGAAAAATGATTGGTAAAAATAAACATGGAAAAGAAATTGAATTAGAAGGGGTTGAAATTATCCCAACCAAATATAAAAAGCAAAATGTATCAATTGAGGAAGTGGATTAAACGAGTTTTTAAATAAGGAGGTTAAAATGAAATTAAAAATATTATTCCTGTTAACATCGATTATTGGTTTTAGTTTTGCGGCAGATATAGACATAGAAGAAAGAAAAGAAGCAGTAGCTATTGATATGCCAACTGAACAAATAATTATACCTACAAAATTTAAAGATTTATCACAATCAAAAAATTGTTCTGGCTGTTTAAAACGATTAGCTAAAAAAATTGAACATTTAAAGCTATATAAATTGCTAGATAAATATGTAATTAAAAAAGGTAATAAATTAATAGTAAAAAACGCTAAAGGCGTTATGGTTATTGGTTTATTAGGTATGCAAATGATTGCATCAAAAATTGATGTGGGGGGTCCTGTAGTTGTTATGTCTCAGATTGAAACAGGTAAGGGTATAACACAATACGGAATACATAAAAAATTAATGCATAAAAAGTTAGACCCTAAAATATTAATATTCATTTTGTTAGGAATGTCATTCCTGGTAAAATGGTTATGTACTTTTGATACATTTGGTCAGGAAGTTCCAGCTCCTACTTTTGAACCTTATGATGTTGCAGATTCTTCTAGTATATCTGCAAACAATACTGTTGCAGATGATTACAACATTATATTAAACAATTGTCTTATTGATTTGAATGATGTTCTGAGTCTAGGATATCCTACACAGCCTTATAATTATAGCATACCTAATGTTAATTCAGCAGTTAATGCATGTCTTCAAAATTTAAATGCTCTTATAAATATTAGTGATGTTGTTCCAGTTGATCCATGGCAATTTTTAACTGACTATAAATCAACATTTTTGATATCTGTATTTGGTTGCGGGCTTTATATATTACAACAACTGGCTAAAACACAAAATAGCGTAACAAGTCAGTCAGATGTTAAGTGTATGGAAATTCAAACTGATGACACACTTTCAGATGAAGAATTAGATGATATTAATTTTGATAATAATACTTCTGGGAAATTACTTTATATACCAAGTAATGAAATAAAAACTGCAGATGTTGGTTGTATGACCAATCAAGAAGATGTTAATGCAAGTGTTATTACAACACAAACTGATGCAGGTTCATCTTTTGTAACTCCGCATGTTACTCCGGAAAAACTAAGAGTTAGTTCTCCTAAAAATACTCCAAGTTCTCCATCTAATACTTTTAGAATTATTAATCTAAGAAGAAATAATTCAACACAAGTAAAAAATAATGATGGTATATCTTTATCAGATTGTGCAAATATGCAAACAACTGAAGGTGGCAAAGAGTTATTTAGTCGAGTAAAAGGCTTAGATGACCAATTCTTGAATTTAGCTTTAGATTAATTTAAAATAAATAATCAGCAGTTTTAAAATCAAATGCGATTTTAAAACTGCTGATTTTGTTTTGTAATAAAAAATATAATTATTTTAGTTCATATAAATATACAGATGAGCCAGTGCTCCATGTCATTGGCAAAGTATATTCTTTAATTAATTTAAAATTATGAAGTTCTGGGTTTGTTAAATCTTTTAAAGTTAATAATTTTAATCCAGGTTTTAATGAAGATAATTTTTTTGTAAGTGAATTCATTAGCTCTTCTGGAAAGCATGTTGAGCACATAAAGATTACTGTTGCATCACTTATATCTGA
>JARLHJ010000040.1 GCA_031292305.1 Candidatus Babeliales bacterium | reverse complement strand
TTTTATTTATAATTTATAAAAAATTAATACATACCGCCCATGCCATTCATTCCGCCTGGCATTTGTGGCATATCTTTTGCTTTATCTTCAGGAATTTCAGAAATTATAGCTTCTGTAGTTAGCAATAAGCCTGAAATAGAAGCAGCGTTTTGTAATGCAGTACGTGTTACTTTAGCAGGGTCTATAATACCTTCTGCAACCATATCAACATATTTACCTGCACGTGCATCAAAGCCCCATTGCATTCTAGATTCAGTTCTAACTTTATCAACAATTACTGATGGCTCAAAACCTGCATTAGAAACTATAATTCTAAGAGGCTCTTCTAAAGCACGTAAAACAATTTGCACACCAAGATGCTCATCGCCCTCTAAGCCTGTTATACTTGCTAAAGCAGCTTGAGATCTTAGTAAAGCAACTCCACCGCCAGCGACAATACCTTCTTCAACTGCTGCGCGTGTAGCACTTAATGCATCTTCTATTCTATCTTTTTTTTCTTTCATTTCGGTTTCTGTAGCAGCACCAACTTTAATAACAGCTACACCACCAGAAAGCTTAGCCAAACGTTCTTGCATTTTTTCTTTGTCATAGTCTGAAGATGTATTTTCGATTTGCTTTTTAATTTGCGCAACTCGACCCTTAATTTCTTCAGCTTGGCCTCTGCCTTCTACAATTGTTGTATTATCTTTAGTTACAACAACTTTGCTTGCTCTGCCTAAATCATCAATTGTTACATTTTCTAATTTAAAACCAAGGTCTTCTGAAATTAATTTGCCACCAGTAAGCACAGCTATATCTTCTAACATAGCTTTTCTTCTGTCGCCAAACATAGGTGCTTTTACTGCACAAACATTAATTGTGCTTCGCAATTTATTCACTACTAATGTAGCTAATGCTTCACCATCTATGTCTTCTGCTATTATTAATAAAGGGCGCCCTGAACGAGCTACTTGTTCCAATAACGGAAGCATAATTTTCATGCTAGAAATTTTCTTTTCATTAATTAAAATTAATGGCTCAGTTAATACTGCTTCCATTTTTTCGTGATCGGTTGCAAAGTATGGCGATACATAACCACGGTCAAATTCCATACCTTCAACTACTTCTAATTCACTTTCAATGCCTTTAGCTTCTTCGACAGTAATTACACCATCTTTGCCAACACGTTCCATGGCTTGGGCAATCATTTTTCCAATTACAGAATCATTAGCAGAAATAGTAGCAACTTGCTCTATTTCTTTTTGCCCTGTTAAGGCGTTTGAATTCGCTTTAATAAATGTAACAGCCGCTTCTACTGCTTTTTCAATACCACGTTTTAATTCTAGTGGTCTTGCGCCTGCAGTTACATACTTATTACCTTCTTTATAAATTGCTTGGGCTAATACTGTTGCTGTGGTTGTTCCATCACCTGCAATGTCTGCGGTTTTAGAAGCAACTTCACGCACCATTTGTGCGCCCATATTCATAACTCTATCTTTTACTTCTATTTCTTTTGCAACCGTTACACCATCTTTTGTAATTATTGGTGAACCAAAAGATTTTTCTATTGCTACGTTACGTCCACGGGGCCCGAGAGTAACTTTTACAGCGTCAGATAAGATATTAACGCCCTCTAAAATTTTTGATCTTGCTTCTGCTCCAAATAAAATTTTCTTTGCTGACATATTTATCTCCAATTTATAATTCGATTATCCCTAAAATTTCATCTTCTTTAATAATTAAGAAGTCATCACCAGCTTGAGTACCCGCATACTTACCAAAATAAACGGTATCGCCAACTTTTACTTGTAATGGTAAAACTTTACCATCTGGAGTTAAACGACCAGCGCCTGCGGCAATTACTTTACCTGTTTGCGCTCTTTCTTTTGCTACGTCTGGGATATAAAGAAGCCCACCAGCTGTTTTAGTTTCATCTTCAACTCTTTGAATTAAAACTTTATCATATAAAGGTTTTATTTTTTGAAACATTCTGCTTTCCTATTTTAGTTTAAAATTTTTAACAACAAGCATCAGACTTAGAGCAATCATCATCGCCAGAAACTTCTTTATCAGAACAGCTTCGGCCCTTAGCAGTTTCTTGAGCTACTTTTTTTGCTAATTCTTGTACTTTTTCAGGTGTAGCTTGATAAATATCAATTACATTACCTGATGGATCTTTAATACTAGCCATTATTCCATGTACAGCTTCTAGTGGTTCTGCTAAAAAAGCAATCTCGTGTTTTTTTAAATTTTCTTCTACTGCTGCTAAATCTTCAACTTCTAAAACTATGCCAGTATGTCTTTCAAATGCAGGGTGCTCAGTTGGACATAGACCAAGTTTCACTTGATCAATTACAAATTCTGCCCATTTTTCTTTGATATGAAATTTCAAAACAAAGCCCAGTTTTTTATAAAATTCAACAGCCTTTTCTAAGTCATTTTGCATTAATATAAGCATTCCGATTTTAAATGGAGAATTTGTCATAAGAAAATCCTTTGTAGTTAAATATTTTATATATAAAAGTACCTTTAATACAACAAAAGGTCAATTCTACACACCCGCTCGCTTGATTTGTTTCTATTATAAATAAACCATTGCCTTTTCTCTTCTAGAATTGATACCCTAATAATATGTACAAAAATCTCCATTGAATTTTAAAACTAGGAGCAAAATGAAACTTTTTAGGATATTAAGCTTATTTTTTATATTAGTTTGCAGTACAGCTCAAGGTAATTATTTTTTGGGTGAATATGGTACTCCATATAATATTTTAAATGAAATACATTCAAAACCTGATCTAACCTCACAAGATATTATAGATTTCGCGCCAAACAGTTTAAAAATTGCATTATCAAAAGAATTAGGCGTAGCAGTTACAGAACTTAAAGCCAAACTAAACTCAATTAGTGCAAGCTATTATTTTTCAATTTTTGGGGAACCAGTTTTTGGACCAGTGCCCTCTAAAACTTATAATATTGCTTTTCACAACGAAGTAAGAGATTGGTTTACAGGCACACCTAAATTTAACCCTAAAGAATTTATTGTGGATATACGTATGGGCCTTTTTAAACCAATAAATGTAAAACAGCCTTCATCACCTATTGCTTTTAATAAATTTAATCCTGAATCTGTTTCTATACATAGCGCAGGATTAGACTATTCACCTAATAATGTACGCTTTCTGTTAGAGCCTGGTAAGAAAGTTGGAACTTTCTGGGCTGCAGCAATATCGCCTGACAAAAAGAAAGCTATAATTACTTTCAATATAATTATTGATAACAAGACTATAGAAAATGCAATTTCCAAGTTTTTAAATTCTTATTTTATAGCAACTAAAACTGGCAAAATACCTCTTGCAAACTTAATACAGGGTATTAAAACTCTTTCTACCAAATTTGATCCTGCAACTAATGCAACATTACTTAACATTGCCCAACAATTTAACCCGGCCAAAACTTCTGTAGCAAAAGAAAAATTAGCTAAAATAAAAGCCATTCAATTGGCAAAAGCAAAACAATTTAAAGCTACATCTGACATGCTTGCAAAACAAGCAAACACTTTATTACAGTTTAAAATTGCTCAAACTACAAAAAATGATGCCAAAATAAAAAAACTAACACCTATAGTAAATAAAATTAAAAAAGATTTAATTACAGCACGAGTAAACATTAAAAACCCACAAGGCCAAACTCCGATGATGCTAAATCCTAGGCTTATCTTTATTCTTTATGGCCTTGCAAAAACCAAAGCACAAAATACTGCAAATGCAAGAGATAATAAAGGCCAAACCGTATTACAATATTTAATACAATCATCTTGGAAAGCCAACGCTAACTTGTACAAAATATTAATAAATGCTGGAGCCCAAGTTACAGATAAAGATATTAAAACAATACAAATTAAATTAAAAAATAAGCCTCAGTTAAAGCCTATTGTTTCCATTTTGCAACAAGGCAAAAAGTTAAATAAAGGCAAGAAATGAAGAAAATATTATTATCTATAATATTTGTGGGGGTTCAAATTATTTTTGCAGTCCCGGTAAATGTTATACTAAAAATTTCAGACAAAGATGTTGCAACAATTGAAAATAAGCAACAACATTTAAAAAATATTCTAAGTGCTAAGCAAGGATGTACTGATATTCATATTAGTTTACCACCATTGGGTATGCACCCTAAAACAGGATTAGCAAGAAAATTATTTGATGACACTAAGATTCAATTTGGCTCTAACGTAAAAACAGTTATCGGTGTGGGTAAAATAGATATTACAAAAGGTTTACAATTTAACGTACAACATCTTACTGATAAAGCTGCAAAAATTGCAAACGAACCTGTAAAAAAACCACACGTAACACTTTTAGGCCCTATAGATATACCACAAGCGCAAGTTGCAGTTTTTGCAGCAATTGTTAATAAAGCTATAGCATCTACTAATATTAATCAGCCTATAAAAGTTCAATTTAATCGTTTAGGTATTGTTAGTGTATTTCCAGCTCTATTTGGGCATGAAATTGGAAAAAACAATCTTGATACAATAACTCAAAAAATCTTAAAAGATTTAGCGACTAGCCAATTTAAACAAAATCTTATTGCAGCCCAAGCCGGCAAAGCATTCCATTCATATAATTCAAAAGATCCAAATGCCCTACATGTATCTCTTGGAACCTTTTCATTTATGGATACTGGTTGGAGAGTTGCAAATAATTGGAAAAAGCTCACTCACCCACAACAACTTGCACTTACAAAAATAGTCAGAAACGAACTTTCACAAATTTTAAAACTGCCCTTTGCTAATTTTGTAACTAATTTTAAAATGCCTGTCGGGCAAATAAATTTATGCGAAAGCATAGTCTCTTATATGGATACTAATGGGCAATACCAAATACCTGCAAATGGAACATTTAATTTATGCACTGCAAATAATCAAAGCTTATTATTAAAATATGCAACGGCACTTCAACAGTTTAAGATTGCTCAGATAACTAAAAAAGCTGCAATGGTAAAAAAGCTATCACCACTAGTAAACAATATCAAAAAAGCTTTAATTAAAATTCCTGTAAACATTAAAAATACACAAGGGCAAACACCTTTAATGTTAGACCCAAGAATTTCTCCAATTGTTTATGGCTTAGAAAAAATGAAAGCAAAAATTACTGTTAATGCAAAAGATGCTAAGGGCAAAACTGTAATACAATATCTAATTACATCACCATTTTATGAAAAAATTTATATTTACAGAGCATTAATTTCTGCTGGCGCAAAGGTTACTAATAATGATATTAAAGCAGCACAGAATAAATTGAAAAATAAACCTAATATCAAAAACCAAGTAATTAAACTATTAAAAATGGGGGTGTAGTAAAATGTTTAAAAAATTTTTAATATCCCTATTTTTATTTAATTCAATAAATGGTGTTTCGGTTCCACTAGCTGTATCGCAAGCACGCATTAATGATCTTGCAAATTGGTTTTCAACTGGTATGGAAAATTATGAAAAGGAATATGAAAAAGATCACCCAACTAAAAAAACACCTTTGCCAAATAGCTTTACACAATCAGAAGCAGATATGAAATATATATCAAATTACAATAAACAAGGCTCTTTTAAAACTGTACAGCAACTAAGAAAAAATGAAGATAAATTAATCGCGTGGATATTAAAGAAATTTCCCCAAACACCTAATGTAAATTTAAAGTTTGTTAAGAAAATTTTAAACAAAGAACGCGACCATTCTAATGATTATGTTTTCTATCACGCACATAACATACAATATGGCTTGATATTTGATTTATACCGGGAAATAGAAAACTTCTTAGAACATGCATCGTCTATATTTAATTCTGAACCATATGACAAAAATAAATTTAGCAGTACTAAAGTTCAACTAAGACAAACTTCAGCAATTCAATTTCCTTTTAAAAATATTGATGGGTTTATAAACCATTGGGACAATTATTACGCAAAACAAAATACAAATTACTGGAATGATGACGGAGAGCCCAAGTTGCGCAGTAATATGATTTCCACTAATGTTGGGCTATTTGGAAATTTAGAAAATTTCGGAGAATGTACTTTTTACTATTTTCTCGCATCTATGAGTATAGCTTCAAGCCATGGCTTACTAGATAATATCTTCAAAAATTGGAAATTTAATCCCAAGTATAAAAAAGAACTAGAAATATTATATGAAAATTTTATGAAATCAGACACAGGGCATCTGTTACAAATTTTTATACCCGCAAATTCAGTAAATAAGTATGCTTTCGCTTCACATGCTTTTGGCACCCCTTACAAAACTAAGCTTACCAACTCATTTAAACCAAAAACAATTAACGGTATAAATTTTTCAAGACATACTGATATTAAAAGCATTCTTGATTTATACAAAAGCGGAAAATTCCCAGTACCAGCTTTTGATAGCTTGCAAGCACGAGTTGTATCTATGCCAGAATTTTTTGCGCCTAACAATGGTATTAAAATTTTTAGATACACAACATCTGGTATTGAACTTGAATATGGCGGAGACTACAAAAAAGGTCTGCGTGCCATTGTTGCTAGAATGATGATAAGTAATATTCTACAAAAACAAGCGGCCATACAAAAGAATAATGATGACCTGCAATTAAAACAGGTTTTTTATGATATCGCAGAATGGTCAGATTTAGCAAGTCCAGCCGAAAAAAATTATTTTGCCAAAGAAAAAATCGCAAATACAAATAAGTTAGAGGCTAAAAGTAAGGCAGAAAAAGAGAAAGATGCAAAAGATAAACTTGCCGAGCTAAAAGCAGTTAAAGAGAACGCTGCTAAACTAGCAAAAGACAAAGCTTCAAAACAGAAGGCTAATAAAGCAAAAGCGCTTTTAGCTCTACAAGCAAAACAATTTAAAACAACGTCAGATATGCTTACAAAGCAAGCAAATATAATATGGCAATTTAAGGTTGCGAAGGCCTCTAAAAAAGCTTTACTGGTAAAAAAGCTAGCTCCACAAGTTAATAAGCTTAAAAAAGATTTAGTTACAGTCCCTGTAAATATTAAAAACGCACAAGGACAAACACCGTTAATGTTAGACCCAAGACGTGCGCCAATTGTTTATGGTTTAGAAAAAAAGAAAGCAAAAATTACTGTTAATGCAAAAGATGCTAAAGGCAAAACAGTATTGCAGTACTTAATTCAATCTCCATATTTCGCCAATGTTAACTTATACAGAGCATTAATTAATGCCGGTGCAAAAGTGACCGATAATGATATTAAAGTGGCACAGAATAAATTGAAAAACAAACCTAAAGTTAAAACAGAAGTAATTAAAATATTAAAAGTAGGAAAAAAGAATAAATAAAGGAGAAAAAATGGAATCAAAAAATATAATAATTATCTTTATAATATGCACAATTACACAAATGTATGGTGCAGAATCCGAAAATTTAAACAAAAAAATAGATTTAAAATCTATAGGCATAGACAAAGTTCAGTATCTAGATCTTAACGAGACAGAACCAATTGATTTAGAAGACTTTAAAGATTATGTAATAAGACACGAACCACTTAAAAGACCTTTTATATTAGCAAGAGTGGTGACAAACAGCGAAGATCACCCAAGCTATTATAGTGCAGGAACGTTTAATAAGCATATTTTCAATAATTACCCAATATACCCTAATATAGACCCGGCTAATCCTAGTCTACAAAAATGGAAAATTGGAGTAAATGAAAATAATATTAAAGAAATTTACCATAGAATATCAAGAACCGCAGCAGGTCATAATGCTGCCTATGATAAATGGGAATTAGTAACTGACTTGGTGAATCAAAACCCATTAAAACCAGACTCTATAAATTATTTTAAAATAAATTCATTACATGATGATGAATTTGAATATTTATGTAATTTCAATGATTTAATTCAGGAAAATACTAAAGGCAATAATTTAAGAAAATATTTTTATGATAATGACCCTGAGTATATAGAAAAAAATACAGAAGCTATAAAAAAAGAATTAGCTGGCGCAGAAAAGAAATTTAATAATCAATTTGAACTAGGTTCAATGGCATTTATTAATGAAGATTTTAGTAAAGCATTAGATTATTTAATACCTATAACCAAACAAGATGCTGATATTAATTTAAAACATGAAGCTCTTTATATGGTAGCGCGAATATACTTTAATTTGGCTGATTACAAGAATGCTAAATTATATATTAATTTGGGTTTAAAAAATAACTCAACTGAAAATAAAAGACAACTAAAAGAACTGCATAATAAAATTGCAGAATATGAAATAGAACATTTAATAAAACACTTACCAAAAAACAAAAATTTAAAATTATTTAAAGAGCCGAATGACCCACTTGAATATAGTTATGAAGGAATAATAGAAAGATATAATCAAAATATTGGTAATCCCATAGGCAAGAAAATATTAAGTAATTTAAATGAAATTGCTTACACCAAATACCAATTTGCAGAAAGATTTCCGTTTATTAAACAATATCTGTTCAAAAATAGCTTGTCACAAAAAGAAATATCTGAAAAATTAGGAGCTTAAAATGAAGAATAATAATTTATTTAAAATGTTTTTATACGTTGCATTAATTATATTTCAAACGCAACTTTTTGGTGCAGACATGCTTGTTCATGATAAAGAACAGGATAGGCTGGCAAAAGTATCTTTGGAATTATTCATGAAAAACATGGCGCCTTTTCGTGTAGATACCGATAAAAATATTAGTGAACTACTAGCTTATATTCCAACTCTTAAATTACCACCAGATAAAGTAAGTGGGATTAATTTTGTTCTTAAAGAACTATTTGGACCTACTCATAAAGGATATTGGTACGATTTTAGAGCAAAAGATGTATTGGCAAACTTCTGGTTTTTTGCAGCCCATTTTAATAAACCAGGCGGATACCAAAACAAACAAGAGAAAAATCCTAACGCCAGCAAAATGCTAAAAGATGATATGGTTAATTCTATATTCCAATGCAAATTAGTAGGTCATGGCGGGCTTCCATTTGTTGGCTGCTTTACAATAAAATCACAAACATTTTTATCTAAAATTCTAGGTTACATGCCAGGAATTGTTCTTGACCCTGCAGAAAACATCAAAGAAAAAGCTATAACTAGTTTCACATTGTTCTTTAAGCATGATAATCAAAAAAATTTATTTGCTTCGGACAATCGCAAAGACTGGATTAAAGCAGCAAAAGAATGGACTAAAGTTAATACAATGAATATTGATCAACAAGACCAAGCTTTGTATCAACAATTCTTCTTAGAAGAATTAACCAAATTTATGGACAATCAAGAAATGCCACGAATTGTAAAATTATTTAAAGAACCTAAGGACGCGCTTGAAGATAGTTTTGAAGGTCTTATAGAAAAATATAAACAAAATATTAATAATGCACTGGGCAAACAAGCATTAAGTGCTCTAAATGAAATTGCTTATACACAAGAAGGTTATGCAAATAAATATACATATATTAA
>JARLHJ010000039.1 GCA_031292305.1 Candidatus Babeliales bacterium | reverse complement strand
GTAGATAAATTTTTAGAGTTAGATGATGTACCTCAAGATGCATGGGGACATGAATTTGTTTATAAACTAAATCCTAAAGGTGCTCATCCGTATGAATTATACTCATATGGTCCTAATGGAGAAGAATCAACACAAGAGGAATTATTGAGTGTTTGGGCATAAAAAGTCTGGATTTACTTTTATAGAATTAGTAGTTGTTTTGGCAATAATAGGGATTCTTGCAGTCTCTATTTTGCCAAATTTTAAAAAATTATGGCCGGGTTATCAACAAAAGCAATTTGTAGATCATATGAATTCTTTAATGCAGATAACCTGGCATAATGCCATTGTTACCAATAAATTACATAAAGTTAATTTTGATTTAGAAAAAAGAAAAATTTGGGTAGAGATACAAGGTGATAAAAAGCCTAATGCATTAGGAGAGGCACCGTTCTTGCCTATGAGTTCTGCATATGTTAAAACTATTTATCAATGGGAACCTGAAACTTTAGAATTTAGAAATTTTTATATTGCCAAACGTGATGAAATATCCTTAACTTTAAGGGGCAAGGGTGGAAAGATCTGGTTCTTTGTTACACCGGAAGGTTTGGCGCAACCAGTTATTTTAAATATTGTTGATCTAAAGACCCATACTCAGGGTCAACGTGGTACAGAGTTTTCATTAGTTTTAAACCCATTTTTGGTGCAATTTAAATTATATGATACATTCCAAAAACCTGAATAAAGGCTTTACATTCACAGAAGTAGTAATCGCAATTGCAGTTACAGGATTAATTTTAACTTCATTATTCACATTACAAACAACAATGTTTAATAACATCGTCAATGGCCATTTTAAAACTGCACGCATATTTTTCATGAAAAACTTCTTACTAGATGAAGCAAATTTAAAAAATGTACAACAAAATAAAAAGCCGATAGAAAAGAAGTTAGAAGAACCTACAATGAAATTAAGATATGAATTAAAAAAACCTAATGAACAATCTAGCCTTGCAAAAAATTTTAAAAATGTTTCATTAGTTAAAGTGACTGGGACATGGCAGGGATTGCGCGCAGAACAAGAAGAGATGTTTGTTGGATTGGTTTATATTAAGCCTGAAAAAAAGAAAACATGAAAACTAACGGGTTCACGATAATAGAATTAATAATAGGAATAGCAATATCTTCTATAATATCTATTATTTTATTTCAAAGTTTTTCGCAAACTTCTAAAACAATAAAAACTATTGATACCATGATTTTTATGGATAGAAGAGTTTCGGTATTACAAAACCAATTAGATAAAGATATAACAGCAATTTTTATGCCAGAACAATTAAACCATGAAAAATTAGAACGTTATTTTTATAGCCAAAATAATCAAAATCAATTAAAAGAATTTACATTTATAACTACTAATGCATTGCAAGTGTATCAGTCTACTAGTCCCCGCATAGTACGTGTTACTTATCAATTGCGTGAAATTAAAAGTTCGCCCAATGAATTTTCTTTATTTAGAAAAGAATCAACTAATTTAATATTTGGTGCAGAAAAAGATGCAGTGGAATATGAATTAACTGATTTTATAAAAAGTTTTTCACTAGAGTTTGGTTACAAGGAAATAAAGAAGACTACTGAAATGGGTAAGCCAAAACAAACAGAAGAAATTAAGATTTTAAAAGAATGGATACAAAAAGAACCTGATTTAAAACGTGGTGAAACATATAAGATACCAAATTTTGTAAATATTAAAGTCAGTTTGTGGGACGGTGCTTTGCATAAAACATCGCAAGATTTTGAATTTAAGTATATTATTTATAGCCCACAAGAATTAAAACCAAAACAACCTGAAAAGCCAATATCTCAAAAAGATGATAATGAATTAATTAGTGAGTTAACATCTATGTCTAAAAGAGTAATGAATTTAACACAGCCTCCAAAAAATAACCCAGCAAAAAAAGCGGGTGTAAAATGAAACAACCGGGTTATATTCTAGTTTTAACTTTAATGATAACTTCAATTTTAATAATAGTTGTTACAGGGGTTTTTTATAACAGTATTGCACAAATTGCTTTTACTAAGACAATTATAGACCGAGAAAAAGCAAAAGTTTTAGCATTAAGTGGTATACAATTAGCTATTGATAAATTAACGATTCCTGAAGAACCTCCTAAAAAGCCAGATCCAAATAAAAAGGCAAAAGAACCCAAAGATAATAAATCAAAGCAATTATTAAAACGTATTTTGCCAAGATTAAATCGTTGGCAAACAATAAACCTAGAAGAAAAGACAGAAGGTATAGATGGGCAAATTAAAATTTGTATAACAAGTGAAGATGGTAAAATAAATATAAATAAATTATTTGATTATAAAACGCATAAATTTTTAAATGAAGCACCTAACCCTTCAGTCAAGCCTTCACCAGGGGCTTCAGGTAAACCAGTTCCGCCCAATAAGCCAAAAGCAGATGCAAGACTGTTTTTACAAACAATACTTGCCTCAATGTTTGAATATACAAAAAATAAAGATCTTTTTCCTGAGTTGCAAAGCTTTTTGCAAAAAAGAAAATTTCCAATAAATGATATTACAGAGCTAGTAACAATACCAAAGTTTTCATACTTCCAAGATAATCTCTTTTATGAACCAACAATGTCAAAAGGTTCAAAGCAGCCAATTTATTTGACAGATATTTTTACAATATGGACAGATTCAGAAAAAGTACAACCATGGCTATTTTCAGATTCACTATGTGCGTTGTTAGGTTTAAAACGTGTAAAATTAAATGATGAAAATGAACGAACTCAAATAATTGATGAATGGCTTAAAAATTTTAATGATACCAATAATTGGCAAACCGATTGGGATAAAAGTTTAAAACCTGTTTATGGAAAGGATTTTAAAAATATATCAAAAAATATTCAACCTTTTTTATCGGATAAATTTGCACCTAAAATATTTTCTGTTATATCTTATGGAACGGTGGGAGTAATTACCCAAAGACTTATAGTTATTTTGGAAGTTAATTCTAAAGATAGTGAAAGTAATTATGCAATCAAAAAATTGTATTGGAACTAAATAAATGCAATTAAAAACAGAAACTAAAGTAGGGTTATTTGTCTTAATGGCAATTTCTCTTTTTGCTTATATGGCCCTTTACTTAGGTGTATTTAGGTTATATGTAAAAAATTATAATGCTTATAATTTATATTTTGATGACCTTTCTGGGCTTGCAATAAAAGCAGATGTAAAAATAGCTGGTGTTAAAGTAGGTTGGATTGATGATGTTAAATTGATAGAAAATGGTACACAAGCTAAAGTAAGCATAGCACTAAAGCAACATTATGTTCTTTATAAAGATGCTCATGCTGAAATACAACAAGAAGCATTATTAGGCAATAAATTTCTAGAAATTTTGCCGGGTAATTCTAGATCAGGAATAATAAAGCCAGGCGAAGATCTCGTTAATAAAGTTGAATCATTAGTTTCTGTTGAACATTTAATTAAGAAACTTGATAACATTGCAGTTAATATGAAAGATCTTACACATTCATTAAAAAATGTTCTATCTCCATCAGAGCAACAAGAACATTTAAGGTCTATTATTAAAAATGTAAATCAAATAACTTCAAAAATTTCAGTTTTTTGTGATCTACTTGCAAAAAATGAAAAGAACTTTGATTTACTTATAAATAATTTAAAAACTGTTTCTCAAGATTTAATACCCGTATGTGAGAAAATTAATAAAGTTTCTGAAAAACTATATACAGATACTTTACCTTCCCTTGAAAATAATTTCCAACGCATTTCTGATGTTGTGGATCGTGACTTTAATCGAGTTGCTACTCGTTTTGATTCTACTATGGAACATTGCCAATCAGTTGCCAAAAAGATTGATGATGGTGACGGATTACTTGGAAAATTTGTCAACGGCTTTTGGAAAAAGAAGAAAAAGACAGTTTCGCCCGAGTTGAAAAAGAAAACTTCCGATCCAGATAATTTAACTGAATCAGAAGTTGTTTTATCAGATGAAATTAGAAATTAAAAATTATTATTTAATTCATATATAGTTGCAGCATAAAATGCAGCCATTATTAAAGCGTTGATTCTTGCTTGTAAAATTTCTTTTGGTTTATTCTTTCTATCTGCTGTAACTCCTTTAATAAGTAAGTAATAGAAGAAACATGCTGAATTTGCTACTGTATTAAAATTTTTATATTTACCATGGTGCAAACTCCCCATTGTAGATATTGCAATTGAGCATTGTAGTGCAATAAGAGGATTATCTTTGTTTTCGTTTTCGTTATTAAATACTTCATATCCGCCCAATATTGCAACTAATCCATTTAATGCCGTTACTATACCATTAGAAGTAAAAATCTTAGATTCCACTTTTGGTGTTGATAATATAGCACAAGCGAATACTATAGTTAAAAATTTTGATGTAGTTTGCACGTAAAATTTTCCCATAAAGTTAATTGTTAATATGTTATTACTTTATACAAAACTTAGCTTTTTAGTAACTTGTAGGTTGTAAATCCACTAAAGGCAGATAAGAACCCAAATGTTAATGCTTTGTTATAAGACTTATGTTTTTTATTATAATTTGGCAAACCCTTTAGAAATGCTTCTGGAAAACCAGTTTTTTTCAGTGCGGCATTAGCTTCTGAATAATTATCAATTTCAATTAAAGTTTTATAAATGCTAAATGCAGTTACACCAGCAGCTAAATAAGCTTTATAATTAATTTCTGCTTTGATAGAAGATGATAAAAATGCAAGAGCAAATAAAATAGTAAGGAATTTAAATTTCATAATATCCTTTATTTATTTAAATGATAAGCAATGAATGCGTTATAAAAAGCCTCAGCAATATTTTCATTTCTATTTTGGGAATAATCTCTAATCCAATATGGGTTTCTAGAATTTTTCGCAAGGTTATGAGCCTTATGAGCTAGATATAAACTTTTTAAACAAAGTAATCCATTTGCAAAGGCCGCATATTTATTAAATTTAGTTTTTGTATACAAACAATAAGTTGTTGGCAAATAAACTAATGCATCAATTGCATGATAGACTTTATGCTGAGGATCAATTTTTATCAATCCAATCTTTCCGATTGAACCCATTACGTTTATGCCAGTTAGAACATTATTTAATGTAATTTTAGATTCAGCCTTGGGTGTTGATGTTAAAGCAAACGCAATGATCAGCGTTAAAAATTTTGAATTTATTTGCATGACTACCCTTTATTAAAAGTTTTGTTTGTTTTATGCCCATATGCTTTTTAGTAATTAATATTAGTTATAACATTAATACCAATATGTGTAAAAGGTGTATGAACCTGAGAAGTTGCCAATAGAAACTATTTGGGTGAGGGCAGGGTATTACCAGAAGAAAGTAATTGTTGTTGTTTAAATTCAACAGACCATTCAGAAAATATATTCTTAATATAAGCTAGTTTATTAATTTTCTCTTTTGCCTGGTCTAATTTGTCATCACTAATAATAGGGTATATAGATTTAAGTTTTATGGTTTTTATAAGGTTTACAATCTTTACATAATTTTCAAGTTCTTGAATTTCATGGTTTATCTCATTTATAAAATTAACCATAGGGGTCACAAAATTAGTTGGGTTTTGGGGATCAGAATATTTTTTTTGGATATCAGTAATCAATTCTATGGCTAAATCTTTTTGTGATAATGATAATAATGCACTCAGGTTTAACTCAGATTTCCAATTGCACCATGCACCAGTTGAGTTTAATAATTTATTTGCATGTGCAATTTTATAGAATAAAGAACAATAAATACATGTGGCTGCAGTTACAGGCAGCCAATATTTATATTTGTTTGCAAGATCGTTTAAAGAATTACCCACCTGCTGTAAAGTTTCTTTGCTTGCCTGGTAAGTTGAGGTTTGTTTTGTATCTAATTGTTGTAAAGTAGATAAAAGCTGTTTTAGTTCAGCGGCTGAAGTGGCAATAGAAAGATTCACTATATTTATTGGCTGCATATTGCGGGTCAAATCTGTTGTCTCTTGTTTTTCGCAAGAAGGGTCTTGGGCTACTGCATGTAAGGTATTAAAGTAACTGAAAGAATTAAATACTAGGCTTTGAAATATAAATTGGCATATATATCTTTTCATTTTATTCCTTATTTTTAATATATTTTAATAAATTTTAATATAAAAAAGACAGATAATTATAAAAAAACATTAAAATGTGACTATTAAAAAGCAGTTTTACTCTGGAAAGCTAACTGAGACCCCCCCCTTTTGCAATGGAATTCTAATATGTTATGCTCAGAAATGTGTTATAAGTACATTCTATTTAATAGGGGTTCCATATGAAATCATCTTTACGTTTATTCGTATTTGCATTAGGTTTAATTGTTTCATCTCAAGCATTTGCTGGATTTAGCATGCCTACTTTCGTTACTAACATGAGAGCTTCTGTTAATAACGGTACAGTAGTAAAAGATACTAAAGCTAAATTATATGCTAATAAAGGCAAAATAGCTTTAGCAGCAGTAGCATTAGCTTTATTTGTTAAAAGAGAAGCTGCATTAGCTAAAGCTAATGAAGCTGGTAAATATTTAGCTGAAACTAAATATGGCAAATTAGCTATAGAAAAATCTACTCCATACCTGAATTCAGGTTTAGCATACTTAGCTTCTTTCAGAGCTCCTGTTGCTCAAGAAGCAGCAGAAGTTGCTACACAAGTAGCTTCAGAAGTTGCTAAAGAAGTATCAGCAGAAGTTTCTGCTCAAGTAGCTACTCAAGTTTCAACAGAAGTAGCTGCGCAAGTAGCTGCAGTTGTTGCTGCTCAGTAAGCTAATAAATTAATTTTAGTCGTTAATTTGTCCCGGGATGATTTTTCATCCCGGGATTTTTTTTGCCAAAAGTTATATTTTTAAATAGATTGCGCACAATTATAGAGAATGTTATCTTATAGCGTCGTAAATATTGTTAAAATATAATTCGGGGTAAAAATGAAAAAAAATAGTTGTTTCATTCATCTACTTTTAGTGGCAGCTCTTTTACAACCAGCAAACAATCTTATTGCGTCTGAAGATGATTCGAGCGCATCTTCTAGTGAAGCTTTAGTGGAGAGTTCAAAATGCGTGCCTTCTGAAACACATGCATTAAAGCTAAAAAGCTTTCTTTCAAAATGCCAACAAACGGGCAATAATAACAAAGGGTTTTTGGGAGCATTGGCAATAGCAGCTTCTATGTGGAAAACTGATCAAGATACAGCTCTTTTAAATGCGATAAGATATATTATGCGCATAAAGGGTGCAGAATGGTGTATGATTAGTCTTTATAACAGATTGCCAGCCAATTTATTAATTTTCTCAGGTGAGCAGCCATCTGAGGATGCGCAAAGTAAATTACAATCTTTAAAGGGCAAAAAACAAGTATTAAGTTTAGATAGCCTTGATAGCTTTACAGGAAAAAAATTTAGAAAATTGATGGGTTCTGCAGAATCTTATATCGTAGCTGAAGCTTCAAATGGTACATACGAGTTAGAAGAACGCCGTTACTTCGATGCAAGAGAATTGAATTCATCTCTTAATGATAAATCGGGTTTACTTAGTGGTATATTTCATGAAAATGATGCTAGTCTTTGTCAATTTACAATTACCTTCCCCGAGCAAGTTGCAGGTAAAGATGTTTTAGATGTCCATTATTTTGAATTTACACCAAATGGCAATTTTACACATCTTGGTTCAATTAAAGATATTGATACTCCGAATCAAAAAAATCAAGAAAATTTGTTAAATAAATTTGTTAATATGCTATCTAAGGAAGAACTTATCAAAAAATTAGCAGATTTAAACTTAGTAATTAATGATGATAGATATTTTAATAATTCTTCACGAGATGCAAATGTCAGCAAAATTATTATAATATTACAAGCTATATTGGAAAATCTAAAGAAAGATAATAAAGATCTATCAGATAGTAATGTAATTTTAGCTAAATTGTTACTTTATAAGGTATATTTGAAATCAGGAAAAGCAGAGTTAGCAGAAGAAACTGTGAAGTCTATTCCACTTCATATTCTATTTGAAAGTGTAATAAACGATAGGCTAACTAAACAGTCAGCTTCATCTTTATAGTTATAGTTTTTAATTATATAATTTTGTCCCGGGTTGGATTTCCAACTCGGGATTTTTTTTAGATTAATAGCAATCAACTTGTGTATTCTATTTGTATTTATTTTAAAGATAAGCTAAGCAATAAACTAATTCATATTGACAGAAAATTGCAATATTTTATACTTATATAAGTATATTAATTTTAATATGGAGTTCTAAAGCTATGAAATTTTCTAGTGTTTTATTTTTTTCTTTAATAATGATGCAATCGGGTTACTTAATTTCTTGGGAAATACCTAGGTTTGTAATGCTAAAAACTCATGCTTTTGTAAATACAGCTATTGAGGCTACTAAGCCACATCTTACAAAAAGAAATGCTGTAATTGGTGGGGTTTTAGTAACTATAGTGGGTGCTTTTTTAATAAAAAAATTATCTAAAAAAGGATCACCTAAAAAAGCGGGAATGCGAGATGTTAGAACATATGCAGATGTGGCTGCTGGTGAAAAAAGAGCAAAAGATAGAGAGCCATATAATATTGCAAGCCTTTTTGATAATAAATAGTTTTTAATTACGAATGGATTTAAGTTATGAATTTTTTACGTGTTTTATTGGTAGCGATTATTATAGTTCAGTCAACTCAATTAATTTCTTGGGAATTACCTAAGTTATCAATGCCAGAATCTCCTGCTTTTGTTACCACACTGGTTGAAGCATCTAAGCCATATTTAACAAAAAAAGCTGCTATTGTTGCAACGACAACACTTCTTTCTGGTATTATTTTGTACAAATTATCGGCTAAAGAATCAAGCAAAAATGAAGAAACAAAAAAAACACCACCATCTAGAATCTCTAATGCAAAAACTAGAATGCCTAATGCTAAAGCTAGATATTTAGCCACAAAGAAACAAAAAGCATTAGATAACGTTAATAGAAAGCAAGCAGAAAAAGAACAGAAATCTAAAGATGATGCTAGAATTGCGGAATATAAGACTAAGCAAGCTGCTAGAACAAATAAAAACAAATAGCTCAAAAACAAAGAATTTTAATCAGGAATGGATTCAAGTTATGAAATTTTTACATAGTTTTATATTAACAGTGTTGATGATTCAAGTAGTTCAAGTAAAATCTTGGGATCTACCTAAATTTTCAATGCCTACAACCTCAACTTTTGCTAGGGTAGTTGAAGTCAGCAAGCCATACATTACAAAAAAAAATAGTTTGATTTTATGCAGTACTGCAGTTTGTTTTGCTATTGCCTATAAATTGATTAAAAAAGATCGTAGATCGGCTTCTGAAATTAGAAAAGATCAACAAAAACAGTCATTTGAGGACATTAAAAAAAGATTTAATTTATAAACATAAGAGATTGATTTATGAAATTTTCACGTATTTTATTATTGATAATAATATTCCAAACAACTAAATTGATTTCATGGGAATTGCCCAAATTTTCAATGCCAAGTACCCCTAGTTTTGTTACTAAAGCAGTTGAAGACACTGCACCATACATTACAAAAAAAAATGTATTAATTGCAGGGATTGTAGCGACCTCAAGTTTCTTACTTTATCATATGCTCAAACCAAATAGTTTAAAAAATGCTGGAAAGAGAAAGGGTAACCCTAATAATAAATCTAAAAAAGGTTATTATTTCAGATCTGTTGTGAAGGACAGCTCAACTAGTCATAAACTTAGAGAAGAAACTGTAGAGCAAAGAGATACAAGAAGGGCATTGGTAGTTGCTGCCACTTTATTAGATTTGCATAGAAGAAAAGCATCTAAAAAATAAGATACTTAGAGATTAAAATAATAATTTGTTTGAGATGGAATTGGTTTATGAAATTTTTAAAAATATTTTTGATAAGTTTAGTTATAGTGCAGTCGTTTAATTTAATAGTTGCAGATGAAAAAGGCAGGCCACATGTTCCGGCTCATGTGCGTCGAGCAAATGTAAGAATACGTAAGGAAGATAAAGCTAAGCAATTGCTCTATAACTTGAGGCTAAAAAAAGCTGGGCAAGCAATAGCAGGGGTTACAATATTAGCATTAAGTGGACTTGCTTATTACTACAGAGCAGAGATTTTACAAAAAGTATTCAAAAGAGCTTAGTCTTTTTAATAAATTAAAAATTAAATCCCTCAAGATTATTTCTTGGGGGATTTTGCATTTAAAACAAAATAAGCCCGGCTTTTAAAGCCGAGCTTATTAAGAATTCAAGATTAAATTATTGAGACAGAGCAGCACCTAGCATGGTTCCAAAACCTAGGCCAACTAAACCTGCCGCTACTGAAGAGCCACCACAAGAAGTTCTTCTATAAACACAAACTGGACGTCTGTAAACTATGTGTCTTACTGGTCTTGGCTGTATATATACAATACGTCTTGGTTTTTGAATATAGACTGTTTTTTTAATTACCGGTCTTTGGTAACAACGAACATTACGTGAAGAGGTTTCGTATTCGTCATTTTCGTCATTATCATAGTCGTCTTCATCATTATATTCATCATCATAGTCATTATCATATATTTCAGTGTAACTCGGTTGCGTAACTCTTACTATTCTATCTGCCTGGGCTATTGAAGCTGAGCAAAGTAGAAGTAAAGCAAAAATATACTGTTTCATAAAATGACCTTTCCCTGTTTAAATATGGCCCTACTATTAATTTTAGTATAGCAATCTTTAAATATTTTACAAATTTATATCTATTCTCATAGAAAACATTTTTTAAAAAAAGGGTTATGGTTTGTTTATTATTTTTTTTAAGAATAATGCGTTGTTAACTGCATATCCATTAAAATCATTATTAAAATATATATAAATTTGCTTTAATGTTTTGGGAAAAGTTTCAATGTAATCTTTTAATTTATTTAACTCCGCATTTGTATAATTACTGGTATATAAACTTAATGGGCCATGCATTCTTATATAAGAAAAACTAGATGTGAATTTTGTTACTTTGGGGAAATAATATGAGTCGTTGATTACTAAACCAATTTTATATTTTTTTAAAATTTTAAAGCATTCAGTATTAAAGCATTCTTCACTTCTGAATTCTATAACTAATTTGCAACCCTTATTTACCATCTTTAATTCTTGGTTAATAAATTCTAAAAATTTATCTAAAGTAATAGGGTTGTATTTATAACTTTTAGGAAGTTGAATTAAAATCACTTTTAATTTATTTTGTAGGCCAGACACATTTTTTAAAAATTGCCGAACTAATGTTTTGGTATTTGTATCTAGTTTTAGTTTATTAACATGTGTAATATCTTTGCTTAACTTGATACTAAAGTTAAAATTGTCAGGCGTTAATTTATACCAGTTCTCAAAAGTTTTTATAGTAGGTAGTTTGTAAAATGTGGAATTAATTTCTACGCTATTAAAATATCTTGCGTAATAAGTTAATTTGGGTTCAGTTAATTTTTCCGGATAAAATTTATTTTTATTACTTCTATAATAAAAACCTGAGGTTCCAATTTCTATTTTTTTCATTGTATATTCTTTATAATAAAGTCTTTTATATTGGCAAGCTGGGTTAAAGGCATCGTGATATTTTGGTCTTTAACATCTTTTCTTACAAAAATAAATGGGACAGGGTTAGTAGTATGGGCTTTACTGGTTTGGCCTGTATTTTCATCAAATTTTAGTTCAGCATTCCCATGATCAGATGTTATGTATAATGTCCCATTGCGTTTTAATACTATTTCTTCATATAATTTTTTTAGTTGTTTGTCTAAACATTCTATTGCTTTTACAGTTGCATCAAAGTCACCTGAATGCCCAACCATATCTGCATTTGCATAATTTATTAAATAAAAATCTTTAGGATCATGTTCCAAAGAGTATATAATCGCATCTGTAATTTTGTTCGCTGACATTGTAGGATTGTCAATATAATTGTTATTACTTTTTATCGAAGATATTAAAACTTGTGTTTCATTTGGGTAAAGGTTTTCCCTGCCACCTTTAAAAAAATAGGTAATGTGTGCATATTTTTCAGTTTCTGCAATAGAAAATGTTTGTAATTTCATCTCTGCTAAAATATCCATAAGCGTATCTTTTATGGGTTGTTGTTGGAACATTATATCGGTTTCAATATTTGAGCCATATGAGACTGGAGTTAGCAAAAATGATAAATTTAGTTTTAGTAATTCAGTTGTTAATTGCCGTGCTCTGTCCGGTCTAAAATTGAAAAATATAATACCGTCATTATCTTTTACGATTGCGAGGGAATCTAACTGAGTTGGTGGTATAAATTCATCACTAATGTTTTGTGTATAGTAATTATTTATAGCATCTTTCCAATTTTTAAAATTAATTTCTTGTGGTGTTGTTAAAAGCTCAAGGCTTTGTTTAGTTCTTTGGTAATTGTTGTCTCTGTCCATTGCATAAAACCGACCTTGAATGGAGCCAATGCTAATTTGGGTGTATGGTTCTATAAAATCTTGCAATCGAGTTAAGTAAATAGCTGCAGATTCAGGAGCCACATCTCTGCCGTCTAAAATTAAATGAATATAAATTTTTTTAATAGTACAATTTAATGCAGTGCGTAAAAAAGCATATAGATGTTTTTCATGACTATGTACACCTGCATCAGAAAGCAAGCCGATTATATGCAAGTCGCCATTTGCATTATAAAGCTTTGTAAGATCATGTGTTAAAACTTGATTCTTAAAAAAACTTTGATCTTCAATTGCAGCATTAATTATTGCACACGCTTGAGAGATTATTTTGCCTGCACCAATTGTTAAATGGCCAACTTCTGAATTGCCTATATAACCTTCTGGTAATCCAACGTATTTGCCAGATGCTTGTAAAATTGCATTAGGGTAATTTATTAACAAATAGTCTAGTGTTGGTTTTTTTGCTAAGTATATTGGGTTGTATTTTTTGTTTTCTGATATTCCAAAACCATCCATAATGACAAGGGCTGTTATATTTTTTTTCATAATGTTTCTTGATTTTTGAAAGTTTATTATAAGATGATACAATATGTGTTCAAGTTAAATAAAGATTTAAAAAAGGAATATATGAGTTTAAAAAAGCTTATCTTGATCAGTTGGTTATTAAGTATAAATTTAATTAATGCTATAATACAAGATACACCACAAGAAGAATATAATTTTGTCTTACTCATTGATCATGATACTCAGTATATCATGGCTACTTTTCCTTTAAATGATTTAAAAAAATGTCACTTTCCTGAAGGGCCTTTGCGAGCTAATATACCAGCAATAGAAGATTTTGAGATAATCGATAAAAGCACTTATAGTAAATTGAAAGATAATTCAGTTAAGTTAAATGTTTTTTGTATAGAAGATGGTGTGCTTCGTTGCAAAAAAAATGATGAAGAAGTAACTTTAAAAAAATGTGGGTTTGATGTTCCTGGGCAACCACAACTACATTATGTCTTTTGCATAAAAGAAGATATTAAAAATGTGTCTGGGCATATTGTTTTACGTAGTGAAATAGAAACTTTGCAAAAACAAGAAGAAGTAGAGCTAAGTTTAGAAGATGAAATTGATGACCCTGCATGGGAGTTAAAGGCTAAACTAAAAATTGAAGATGAAAAACTTCCTTTAAAAACCAAAATTAGTAACTATGCAAAATTACTTGCTATTGTTGCTTATATACAGTATTTAAAAATAAAAGATTATTTTGTAGGGTCTTATAGGAATGAAAGCAAAAAAGATGAATTATCGAAGTTTAAACCTACATGTGATAGCAAAGAGATAGATGAACAATAAACATGAATTTGCGATTTATTTTCCAGAGTTATTAAAAAATTATGAATTGAAGCAGATAATAATTTTAACTGATAAAGATTTATGTCATAGAATAATTAATATTTTGCGTATGCAATTGAATGAACGGCTTATTTTATTTGATCGAAAGCAAAATATATTAGTTGAAATAGTTGCAATTACCAAAAAAGAAATAAAAGCTAAAGTTTTGCATAAAGATTTAAATAAGAATTTATCACCAAAAGTTACAATACTTGTAAGCATTTTAAAACGTGAATCTTTTGAAGATGCAATTTATTATTGCGTTGAGATGGGCGCTAATGTAATTCAGCCTATAATTACTGAAAAAGTTCACTTTAAAAAATGGGAAGATAAAGAACGCGAACGATTGCAGCGTATTATTATTGCTGCTGCTGAGCAATCTAAAAATTTTAATTTTCCTGAACTGCAAGATCCAAAAAAATTGGGCGATTATTTAGATGAAATTCAAAATTCAACTAATAATGCTACAAAAATTTTCTTTGACGCCCAAGGCCAAAATTTAACTGAAATTATGGGTAAGTCTAAGGTCGAGCAAGAGTTGGTTTTATTAATTGGGCCCGAGGGTGATTTAACTCCTGACGAGAAAGAGAATCTAAAAAAGGCTCAGTTTCAATTCTGTAAACTCACTCCGACCATTTTGCGTGCCCAAACTGCAGTTGGCCTTGCATTGGGAATATTCAGAACTTTTAAAAATTAAAATGCTTTTAAATAAACACGTTTAATATAAAATATAATTTTATTAAGTTAAAAATGAGGTGAATGTGAAAAATTTATTTATTTTTTTATACTGCTTTTTTTCTACGATATGCTTATCTTCTGAATTACAAACTAAGCAAACTTTTTTTAAATCTATGAAAAACTACACTCAGCACTGTAATGAATGTGCTTTGCATAAAATGTTGGTAAAAATGATTTCTACCCTAAGTGCAAAATGTGGCAAAAAAGATGAGTATGAACTAAGATTTGAACAAGAATTGAGTAAAGTAGACCCAAATAATTTTAAACTATCCCAATTATGTAATATTGAAATCATTAGTATTATTGAACTAACTGAAGAATTAACAAGAACAAACAATATAGATTTTGGTGCATTTAAAGATCTACAAAAAATATTAAAGGCTACGCTTATCAAATTGATAGATGAAGCAAATATGCGCTATGAATATGCACTAGTTCATATTAAAAATAAATGTACATGGAATCTAGCTGATATGCTTAAATTCATAATTAAATGTTCTAAAAAGCTCGAAGGAACATACAGTAAGCCATATGAATTAATTATTTTTGAGAGTTTATTGTTTCAAATGAATAAACATATGGGAAGTTCACAACATTGCCAAAATGATAATATTTAGTAACAAAAACTTATTTTTTAATAGCATCTTTTAAATACAAGGGCAAAATTTGCTCTTGTATTTCTTTTTTCAGCCATTTTTGATAAGCAAGTTTTGCAACAGAATCAATCGAACATGTATTTGGATTTGGTTCTGGGATATATGCAAGATCACCAAATGTTTCTTTTATTTGTGTTTCAAAAAGCTTAGTGCCGTTTCCCATGAATCTAATTTTTTGATTACTTTTTAATTCTTGAAGTAAAACATTAATATTTTTTGCGCCTGTTTCGATTTGATCATCATGCTTTATAGCATAATAAACGTCATTATTAAATGCATTGAGCATAACAACCGTAACAGGCCAGTTAGTGTCTTGATATTCTGAAATAAAAGCATAAAGACCATCTACGCCAATTAAAGGGATGTGGGTAGCAAAGTTTAATGCGTTCACACTAGCTATAACTGTGCGTAAAGTAGTAAATGGGCCAGGACCTTTATTTACACCAATGAAACTAAGATTATTAATTTTTAAGCTATGCAAAGTTAATAAAATCTCTATATGAATAAGCAGGGTTTTGCTTGCTTCATTTTTATGGATATTAATTTTGCCTAGAAGTTGATCGTTATTGTAAAGACCAACTTCTATTTCTTCATATGTATTTTGTATAGCTATATATTGTATGTGGTTTATTTTTTGTTCTTGCATTTTTGTTGTTGATAAAAAACACTAAAGGCGTCAAACTCTATGACTTTTTCTTTCTTTGCTACTATCCTACCACAATTTAAACATTTCCACCCCTCAAAATTTAAAAAGTGGTCAAAAAAAGATTGTTGGACCATTAAACCAGCGCACTTTCTACACTCCATAGGCTCCTCTCTTTGTTCGAGCCAATCGCTATAACCTATAGCGATCTTCCTATCTCATTTTATAAGAACTTAGAATATAGATTGAGGGTATGTCAAATTATTTTTTTCATAGTTGAAATAACAAATATCAGAGAGCATTTTTAAGATTTAAAAAATGCAACTGAGTCTAAATATGATCGTAAAATTAAAGCGGCGGCAACTGAATGAGATTTAATTTTATCTTCTTTTGTTTTTGCTTGTTTCATTTGATCAGCTTGCTTGCTTGTTAATCTTTCATCTAATAGAACCCATTTAATTTGGGGGAATTTTTTTTCTAGATCTTCTTTGGTATCTATAGTTTTTTGTGTTTGTTCGCTTATAGTTCCACGCATTGTCTTGGGTAAACCTACAACTATTGTTGTAATGTTACTTTCTTTTTCTAGTAATGCTTTCAAAAAACTTTCAAGCTCAGTTGCACCTACTGTTAGGTATGGCTTTGCTGTTATTCCTAAAACATCTGAAATCGCTGTACCTACGTGAACGTCACCTAGGTCTAATGCTAAAGTTTTCATAATCGTCTTTCGATCAGTTGTATATTTATTATTATTTTACATTGATTAGCCAAATTAGTAAGCTTAGATTTTATAAATTTTATATTATTACAAGGGATACTAATGGATATTAACTTATTATTCGAAAATTTTGTTCAGTTAGTTTGGAGCTGGCCTGCAATTATTTTATTTGTTCTTATTGGTATAGCAACTACAATCGCATATAATTTTGTTCAATTTAGACATTTTCTAGATTCTATTCGCATAGTATTTGCAAAACAAGAAAAAACTGAAGGCACAGAAATTTCACCAATTCAAGCATTTATAAGTGCATTGGGTTCAAATACAGGTAATGGTAGTATAGCAGGAATAGCTACCGGTATTTTTATCGGTGGACCAGGGGTTGCATTCTGGCTTTTAGTTGCAGGTATTTTTTCCATGGCAATGAGATTTGCTGAAGTTTATTTAGCAACATCAATTACAGAAATGACACCATCAGGAGTAGCAAAAGGTGGCCCAATGGTATATTTAAAAAAAGTACCATTCGGTAATGTTTTAGCATTTGTTTATACAGTTGCAATGGTTGTATTTGGATTTATTGCAGGTAATGCAATACAATCAAATTCAATAACTGTAAGCATAGCAAAGACATGGGGCTTTAGTATTTATAGTATTGCTGCAGTCTTATTTGTATTTATTATTTATGTAATGCTTGGTGGCTCCCAACGTATGATTGCAATATCAGATAAATTAGTACCATTTAAAGTTGGTTTATTTCTTATAACATCAATTACAGTTCTTATTGTAAATTATAAAAATATTTTACCGGCATTAAGTTTGATACTAGAAGGTGCATTTAGACCAGAAGCAATCGGCGGTGCAGTTGTAGGTTTTACAATTCAACAAACTATACGTATGGGTTTAACAAAAGCTTTATTTTCTAATGAAGCAGGCCTAGGAACAGCTGCTGTTTTATTTGGTGCTTCAGGCAGCAAGCATCCGTTGCGTGATTCGATAATGTCTATGCTTTCTGTTTTTATAAGTACTTTTGTAGTTTCATTTTTAGTCGCACTAACAATAATTTCATCAGGCGTTTGGAATAATGGTTTATCTAGCACTGCATTAACTATATCTGCATTTGAAACTGCTTTTGGTGGTTATGCTGGTTGGATAATAACATTCTTGTCAGCTAGTTTTGGACTTGGTGTTATTGTGCCTTTTGCATTCATCACACGTGAATCTTGGATGTATTTAACAAATAATAGATGGCCATTAGTTTTTTCTGTTCTTTATTGTTTATCTACTGTTGTTGGTTGCCTTTCACCTGTTGTGCTTATTATTAATATTGCAGATATTATTAATGCAATTATTTTCTTTATAAATATGTATCCTATTGTTTACTTGTTACCTAAAATGAGAAGACAGTATCAAGCAGATGTTAAACATTTAAAAATTTAATTTTATGCAAGAACTCAAAAATTTTAAAGTCACATGTCACACTGATAATATTGCCTTAGGTACTACTTTTGTAGCTGTTAAAGGCATGCAATCTGATGGAATAAATTATATTCCACAAGCACTTGCAAAGGGTGCTTCTACAGTAGTGTTGCCAGAAGATGCTATTTTAAGTGATGAAATAAAAAAATCTATAAATACATATCAACCTGCTATTTTGCGGGTTGCTGACTGCAGACAAGCACTAAGCACATTAAGCGCACAAGCATTTAATTATCCTGCAAAAAAATTGAATATTATTGGCGTCACGGGCACTAAGGGTAAAACTACTAGTGCTTATTTGCTTTATCATTTGTTTAAAAAGGCAGGCTATAAAACTGCGTTAATTACTGGTGTTAAAAATTATATTGGCAATGTTGAATATAAATCTGAACTTACAACACCACATCCTGATTATTTACATGCATTTTTTAACGAGTGTGTGGAATCACAAGTTAAGTTTGTAATTATGGAAGCTTCTGCGCAAGGCTTTAGTTTAAAAAGATTGCATGATATTCAATTTTCAGCCGGCATATTTACTAATTTTGATTTAGAACATTCTGAATTTTACGCTAATATGAACGATTATTTTGATGCAAAATGCGAAATGTTTAAGCATTTAAAAACTAACGCTCCCTTTGTAGTTAATGTTGACAATGCTTGGGGCAAGAAAATTGCTGATGCTCATCCTGAATTTACAGAGATATCTCAAAACCAATTTAAAATCACAAAGAATGATTCTTTGGGTTTAGAATTTACAATATTAGGCCACGAATTCTCCTGCCCAAATTTAGTGGGCACATTTAACGCATACAACCTAGCAGGCGTAGTAACTTTAGCATTGCAAATGGATATACCAGTACATACAATTCAAAAGGCTCTACTCACTTTTAGCCATGTGCCTGGTCGCATGGAACGTTATAAATTAGCGAGCGGTGCAATTGCAGTAATAGATTATGCGCATAACCCATCTTCATTCTCACAAATTTTGCCAACTCTACGCACAATGACAAATAATTTAATTGTTGTCTTTGGTTGCGGCGGCTCACGTGATAAAACTAAAAGACCTATTATGGGAGATATTGCTTCAACAATTGCTGATAAAGTAATAATAACTTCTGATAATCCTAGATTTGAAAAAGTTGAAGATATAATTGAAGAAATTTATTTAGGTTGTAAAGCGATAAATAAAGATAAAGTTAAAGTAATACTTGATCGTGCACAGGCAATTGAACTTGCATATAAAAATGCACAATCAGGTTCTATTATTGCTATCTTGGGAAAAGGCCCAGATGAGTATGAAATGATTGGTAATCAGAAGTTTTATTTTAGCGATAAAGAAAATATATTAAAGTGTGAATAAATTATACAACTCATTCACACTTTAATTAAAGTTATTTATATTTGATTTAACTCTGGATGTTTTTCTTTTAATTCGTTAATATCTTGTTGGATTTTAGAAATTACATTCTTATGTTGAGTTCTTAATATTTCTTGTCGTTGAGCATTTGCCACTTCATCGATTCCTGGGCCTTCCGACCAGTCATCAATAATTTCTAAATTATATTTTTCATTCAATAATTGAGATGTTAGTAATTTAAGCTGTTTAAAAGCAGCAGGAAATTCTGGATAATCATTTGTTAATTGTTTTATTTTTTCTTGTTCAGCAAGTTTCTTTTCATCAGCTATTTTTTTTAAAGCAAGTTCCTTTTGATTAGCTACAAATTGTAAATTTGCATAATATTTATCATTTTTATGCTTAATAAATTTATATAATTTATCTATTTCTTTTTCTACTACATCTTGTGAATTAGGCGATAAATTAATAAATGTTTGGGCCATATAATTTAATTTATCTTTAATTGATAATTTTTTTTCAGCACTTTGCATATTATGAGCAAAAATTGAACTTACTATTAAAAAAAATAATTTAAAATTTTTCATTAGTTTCCTTTATATTGTAACTTGAATGAGTTTATCAACTCATTCACACTTTATTTAAAAATTTGGATACTTTTTTTCAAATTCTTTCAAACTTTGTTGAATTTCAGATAGTTTATTTTTATATTTATTTCTTTCGATCGCTAGCTCTTTAGTCCATTGTTCTATATCTGTTGGTGCAGCGAAATGATCTTTTCTATCTATTATATTCTTTTCTAATTCCAGAAATTGATGGTTTATTGGTCTAAATTCAATAGCAACACCAGCATGTTCTGGAGTCATGAACCTTGCAGAATTAAAAAGCTCTTCTAATTTCTGTAATTGATTCTTTAGTGATGTATAAGCTTGCCAAGATTCATAAGTGTCAAAGAATTTCCCTATTTTGCTAAGCTTTAATGATTCATTAGTTCTTTCATCATAATTCTTAATGAAATTATATAATTTATCTATCTCTTTTTCTGCATTAGCTTGTGATTTATCTGGCCAATTCGTAAATGTTTTTTTTATATAGTTTAATTTATCTCTAACTGATGGGTTTTTTTCAGCACTTTGCATATTATGCACAAAAATTGAACTTGCTATTAAAAATAGTAATTTAAAATTTTTCATGAGTTTCCTTTATTTTTTTAACTATTAAATAAACGCACACTATATAATAATATCAAATAGAAATAAAATATAGCAATAGTATTATAAATAAAAGGAATTTTACTCTGGATTTTCTTCAATTTCTTCTTTAGTGACCAAGCCACTAATTGCAAATGCACGTTTAAGGGCCATAGCCTCAGCGACTTTGATAATCATAGCGTTAATATATTGTTCCCAGATTGGGGCACCTTTTTTGTAATAATCCCTTACATTCACAAAAACAGCAATTGCTTTTTTGCGATCTTTTCTGAAAACATTGCAATAAGCACCTGTTAATTTGCTTTTATCAAAAACTAAATGCGGTTCGCCGTATTCAATTTGAATGCTACCATCTTCTCGTTTTACAAGCTTATCGCCTTGGTAAACTGTATCACTTTCTAAACCATCAAAATTGGGGTTTAAATTGGCGATTTTAAGATAACCATCACGACTAGTCATGATGGTTGCTTTGTTATTATATTTTATAAAATAAATTTCTCGTTTAAGAGGATCTAAATTATATTCTTGGCACAAATACAAAAAGGTTTTTAATTCAATTTCTGTAGCATTTAAAGTTGTGCTTTTAATAAGTTCAATTTCTTCAGGACTAAAATTATTATTTTGAGTCTGCATTTGCACATCTATCGAGTAATGGCGGATGAGTAGCAAAAGACATGTTTCTATTAAGCCATGAACATTCTGCTGTATTATAAAGCATTTGTTGTAATTTTGAAAACCCGGATTTGAAACTATCTTTATTAACATATTTTAAAGCTTCATTATCAGGTTCAATTTCATGTTGACGCGATAGTTTGGATTTTGAATAATCGAATGCTAAACCAATTAAACAATTTAATGAAAATAATATTTTGTATTTATGATTTTGGTAAAATGAACTATTTCTAGCTAATAAATGTGTAGAAATTAACACACTAATTCCAATTAAACCATTAATACCATTACTTCTTATTTGTTGTCTAACATGTTTATGTTTAATATGTGCTAGTTCATGTGCAATAATAGCATTCAATTCATCTAAGTTTAAATTTTTTATCAATTCTGCACCAAGTAATAATGAATTAGCAATATCATTAGCACCAGCATTAACTCTTGAGTCTTGGCCTGTGATATTGGCAATTTTATTATTGAAAGCATTGCCTTTATAGATCATTACGTTAGGCATTGCAACATTCATATTTTTAGCAAGTGTTGCAATATTCCAAAACAAAGTTGAATTGTAATTAGAATTTACATTGATGCCATCCCATAAATCTTTAGGATCTTCAAGTTTTACAACTTCTAATGTTTGATTGTATTCATCTCGAATTTTTTGCATTGTTTTAACAGTATCAACGTTGCAATTAGAATTTACGGCAATTAATAATAAGAATAGAAATTTTTTCATTGTGGGCTCCTAAAAGATGAGAATTGTATTATTTAAATAATAGCTTAATAAGGCCTTCTGGTAAAGCAAAATAAAATGACTTGTATTTTAGGTTGCAAGATTATTACAATAAAAACCTCAATTAAAATCTGGTCAGTTTTATTAGTCCTTAGTGTATTTTTAATAACTCATCTATATTTTCTAAAGGAGAAAATATGCAATTACATTCAAATGCTGTTGTCACAAGCAACAACAAGCTAAAGCTTATAATGTTACTTAGTCTTGTGTTTATTAATATTAATTTAAAGTCTGAGGTTTTAAGTCCTACGATAGAATTTTCAGTTCCATTGAATATTTCAAATGGGCCTAATGAACCTTTTACGCCAATGGTACATTACAATAATAATACTTATTTAGTATATGTAGATAATAATTTCAGGCCGTTAGTTATTCAAAAATCCTGCAACTTAACTGAAGTAACAGTTCCTCTAGACCCTAATCCCGATTATGTTGCGCAAGCTGATGGACATAATAGATATTCAATGGGTATCGATAAAAATGGATATTTACACATAACAGGCGATATGCATTTTTATCCAGTGGAGGCTCAAATTTTACCAGATAGATATAAAAATCAGCAAATTTTATATTGGGTTTCAAATGCACCTTATGATATAACTAAAGGTTTTACATTTGCAGGTGGATTGAATTCATCTACAGCAATTCCCGGTCAATTTTGGACTACAGGGCACTTCTTTAATGACAATAAATTAGAACTTTATTATACATCAATGATTCGTGGTGTTTACAATGCTCCAATTCGTTTGACCGGTGAAATGGCTGTTGGGCTTTATAAGTATGATGCATTAAATCATAAGTGGATTGCTCTTGGAGCTCCTCCAGCAGTTGATCCTACTTATCCAGCTGGAACACAATATTTTACATCGTTATTCTGGGATAAAGCTGGATTTGGTTCACAAGCTGGTCAAGGGCAGTGGTTCAATAATTATTTTCCAGCATTCTATTTTGATAATCAAAATGTCTTACATTTTTCAGTATCTATCAATGTAGATCCTTCAATTCCCGGAGAATCTCGAGTAATTTATGCAAAATCTTTTGATGGCGGTCTAACATGGTATAAAGCGAATGGAAAAACTAAAGTTAGTTTGCCGTTAGGTGGGTTTGTCACAGATGGTTCCCGTCTTGCTGACATAGTTGCAGATTTTGGTACATCATTAATTGGTGTAAATACCAATGTTGTAGCAGATAATACAGGGCAGCCTGCCGTTAATATTCAAACTCCAAATGGTAGCCTTGTTTGGTATCGATACAATGGCACAACTTGGACATCGGATATTAATTTTCAAAATAAATTTTGGGGGTATTCTGGTTTTTTAAGCAAGGATGGCAAAATAACTACTAATTATTATGATGCTGTAAGAAGATCAACATCTTTTACTTCTGCAAGTTCAGCTTATTCATTATATTCATATCTTCCTTCAAGCCAATTGAGTAGTTTTATTTGTATAAGTGATATTGGTGTAAAAACAAGTGGAGATATTTATGGTATTGGCTTAAGTACCAATTTAAACACAATTAATGTAATTAAGTTAAATTTTACTCCGCAAGGGTTGCCATGTGATTGGTCTTCATCTGATATTGGTACTAATATTCAATTAGGCGGATCGAGTGATTATTTAAATGGAACATTTACTTTACGTTCAGCGGGTTCAGGTCTTTATCCGGGTAATACTGATTCATTCACATTCACATCAAGAACTTTAGTGGGTGATGGAACTATTATTGCGCATGTAGCATCTCAAAATCAACTTGCCAATATTAATGGCTCATCGACTGGCTTAATTATGAGACAATCGTTGTCAAATAATACTGTATCAGCTTACATAGGAATTTCACTAAATGGATACGCACAGTTTATCTGTAGAAATGCAATAAATGCTTCTTCGGTAGGTATGGCAAGTGCAGCAAAAGGTCCAATATGGCTCAAACTAGTAAGATCTGGAAATGCTTTTAGTAGCTATACTTCTCTAGATGGAATTAATTGGACACAGGTTGGAACAACGCAAACTATTGTAATGAATAATACTATATATGTTGGATTAGCTTCTTATTCTGCAAATACACCAGATATGTTTACATCTACGGTTGACAATGTGCATGTAATTAGTGGGGCAAGTTATGTAACTCCTACCTTGGAGCACTTGTATTTAGGAAGTTAATCGTTTAAAAATTAAAAGAGCAGTAATTAATGAAAAATTAATACTGCTCTTTTAATTTTTAATTTGCCAATGTTCGGAATTATAAAACCCAAAGACATTTAATTTTTTTCTAGGCCATTATTTAATAAATAAAAATTTTATTTTGTAAATGCTTGTAATTAAAGTCTATAAATTATTAAGGTATAGAAATTCTAAAGTAGCAATCTATGTTTTTTTCGAAGTTCGTGTTTATTTCAATAACCCATCTATATTTTCTAAAGGAGAAAATATGCAAATACATTCCAATGCTATTGTCACAAACAGCAAGATGCTAAAGCTTACAATATTACTTAGTCTTGTGTTTATTAATATTAATTTAAAGTCTGAGATTTTAAGTCCTACGGTAGAGTTTACTGTGCCTTTAAATGCTAAGAATGGACCGAATGAACCATTTACTCCCATGGTCCATTATAATAATAATACTTACTTAGTTTATGTAGATGCAAATTGTAGGCCATTAGTGGTTCAAAAAACATGTGACGCTACTATTGTTACCGTTCCTTTAGATTCAAATCCAGATTATACAGCTTATCCTGATGGGCATCACAGGTTTTCTATGGGAATAGATGAAAATGGATATTTGCATGTTGCTGGTGATATGCATTACTATCCTACAGTTCCTGCTGATTATTTGCCCTTAAGATATCAAAATCAAACAATTATGTATTGGGTTTCTAATGCGCCCAATGATATTACTAAAGGTTTTACATTTGCGGGCGGATTAAATGCTTCAACAGCAATACCTGGCCAGTTTTGGAACACCGGACATTTTTTTAATGACAATAAGAGGGTGTTGTATTACACAGGAATGATTAGATCTGTATATGATCCAAATGTTCGTTTAACAGGTGAAATGGGTGTTGGTCTATATAAATATAATACAGCAAGCCATAGTTGGACTGCTTTAGGTGCAAAGCCTCCTGTTAACCCTTTATATACACCTGCCACCCAATATTTTACATCATTATATTGGGATTATTCAGGCTTTGGTTCTCAAGCTGGGCAAGCTCAATGGTTTAATAATTATTGGCCAGCCTTTCAATTTGATAATCAAAATACATTACATTTTTCTTTAAGTGTAAATACTAACCCTGCAATAGCTGGTGCGACTCGTGTTGTCTATGCCAAATCATTCGATGGTGGTTCTACTTGGTATAAAGCCAATGGAAAAACATTAATTTCGTTGCCTTTAGGTGGAATTGATGGTAACCCACGTTTAGCTGAAGTAGTTGCAGATTTTGGAACTACATTAATTGGTGTTAATTCAAACGTTGTAGCAGATAGCACTGGAAAAGCTGCGGTAAATATTGAAATGGCTACCGGTCAAGATGTGTGGTATAATTATAATGGAACTTCATGGACAAATGCTATAAATAACCCAACGCAATTGTGGGGATACAATGCAGTTTTAGGTAAGAATGGCAAAATTACTAATAACGCTTTTGATAGATTAGGTTTTAGACGTTCATCTTCATTGTCAGGATTAAGCGCAGCTTATATGTTGTATTTATACTTACCTTTAAGTCAATTGAATAGCTTCATATGTATGAGTCAAATTGGTTCAAAAACTAGTGATGACGTTTATGGTATTGGATTAAGTAATACATTGAATAACATTCAGGTAATAAAATTAAATTTTGCAACAGGGGGCATGCCTTGTAACTGGTCTTATTCTGATATTGGCAGTGATATTACTTTAGGTGGAGTTTCTGATTACGTAAATGGTACTTATACTTTAAGATCATCTGGTTCTGGTCTTGCTTATACTGCAACTGATTCATTTACTTATACATATAGAACTTTAGTTGGAGATGGAACAATAATTGCAAGAGTCGCAACTCAGATTCCATTACAATATATTGGTGGATCCACTACCGGTGTAATGATTAGACAATCATTAAAAAATTATACTGATTCTGTCTTTATGGGAATTGGTGTTTCAGGTTATTCACAGTTTATATATCGCAATGCGTTAAATTCTGTATCACAAGTGAGTGCTACTGCAAATGTTACAGTTCCACAATGGGTTAAATTAGTAAGATCTGGTAATTTATTTAGTGGATTTATTTCAGCTGATGGTGTTACTTGGACTCAAGTTGGAAATACGCAATCAATAGTAATGAATGATACTGTTTATGTAGGCTTAGCTAGTTATTCTAGTCATCTTCCTGAAGTGTTTACATCTACTGTTGATAATGTAGCGATAATTAGTGGGTTAAGTTATGTAACTCCTAGCGGTACTGGTACTACTGGTAGTTAATAAGTTATCTAAATAAAAAAAGCAGTATTGGTTAATCCAGTACTGCTTTTTTTATATTAAAATTCTAAATTAATAATGTTTAATATTTTCAAATTGGCCTTCTTGAGAATTATAAGCATAAATATCACCATCTTCAAATTTATAAATCCACGCATGTAAAACAAGTTTATTTTCTGCAATTGCTTCATTTATAATTGGATAAGTTTTTAAATTTTCTAATTGCTGCAAAACGTGCTCTTGTAGTAAAATATCAGATAAAGATTCGCGATCAAGATCTTTATAGTTTTGATTAACTAATCTAAGCGTTGGTGAAATATTATTTTCTAGCCAATCGCGTAAAATAGGTTGTTGTACCATTTTATCTAAATTAAAAGTTGCTTCAACTGCACCACAATAAGAATGTCCACATATTATAATATCTTTAACTTTTAATTGTCCTACTGCAAATTCAATTGTTGCTGCTTCGCCTGTAGGCAAATTGCTATATGGCGGAATTATATTACCTGCGTTGCGTAAAATAAAAAGTTCACCCGGGTCAGCTGATGTTACCAAATGTGGGTTTATTCTTGAATCAGAACATGTGATAAATAATATTTCCGGGTTCTGACCTTTTGCTAAACCTTGAAAGAAGTTTTTTTGTATTGGAAATACTTCTTTTTGGAATTTATGTAGGCCTTTTATTAATTTTTTCATTTCACTTCTTTTATAATCGTTTTTAAAATTTTATGGAGTTAAAACTAATTATAGATGATAATCAATTATTTATCATTACTTCTTTTAAAATGGGCTGTTTTAGGGCAAAATTCCCTAGGCCTACCCTTTTTGACAAGCATTCAATTAAATGCTACAATTATACAAATAGAAAACAAATGTGTAAATAAAGGAAAAAAATGAATAAATTTAAAATAGTTTTATTCTCATTATCTCTGTTATTAGGCTTTAATGCCCAATCTGCAGAATTAACTCAATATGTTACACCTAAAAATGTTGCTGCTACTTTGGCAACTGCCGGCGCAGTTTACGGTCTTTATAGAGCTCATTGTGCAAAAAAAGCCAAAAAGCTAGAAGAATTTAATGCAGGGTTGCGAATAAATTCAGCTTTAGTTTATGAATCAGATATTGAAAAAGAAGAAATAATAGATGGCCAGATAACATATCCTGCAAATCCAAGTAAGGCATTTAGAATAAATCCAGAAACCGTAATTGCTTTTGATATTCATGACGTTATCGCAAAATATGATGTATTAAAAATGGTTAAAAAAGCTGTGTTGCACCCAATGATTGCTTTATCATCATTGCGCCATCCAGGTATTTTCAAAATGATCGCACAACAAGTTAAAAAAGGTGCGAGTGTGCAGGAAATGTTCGAAGCAATTGAAGATGAGTATCCTGGCAATGAAACTATAAAAAACATAGCAAAATTAGCAATTGATATTTCTGCGCAATTAAAACCTATTAAAGGTACAATTGATATTGTTACAAAATTAAGGGATAAAGGCTATAAGGTTGTGTTTGTATCTAATATGGAACCAAAATTATTTAAAAGGTTTGTTGCAGATTTCCCAATGTTAGAAAAAGACAAAAATGATCAAAAACATGAAAGTTATTTACCCGGTCCTGATAATAATTGGGTTAAAAAGCCATCTGAAGATTATTTTAGAGGCTGCAAGCTTCCCAAAAATAGTTTATTTATTGATGATAGATTAAAAAACGTTAAGCCTGCAATAGAATGTGGCATTCCTTCTTTAGTTTATTTTTCACCAGAACAATTAGAAGATGATTTAAGAGCTATGGGTGCGGATTTAGATTAATTATTTAAGACACAGGTATTGAACCGCTCTAAAATGTAAAAGTTTTAGGGCGGTTTTTTATTTAAACAACTAATTTAAAAGCCTGTTACTTTGACATATTTTACCTTTGGTGATAAGGTTTTTTTAGAAATATTAATAACCAAGTGAAGGAAAAGCAATGACAAAATTTAAAGCAACTTTATTTTCTTTGGTAATGTTATCGAGTCTGAATGTTCAATGTGGCGAATTAATTTCAAGAATGACTCAACAAGTTACTCCACACGTTACTCCAAAAAATGTGGCTATAGGTTTAACAGCAGTAGCAGGAGTTTATGGTTCTTATAAAGCATATAAATTTTATTGTGCTACTCAAGAAAAATTAAAACAACGTCTTGAGCAAACTATTTATTTAAACAATGAATTGGTTAAAGGAAATTTAGATAAAACTGGCTTTAAAATTGATGACAATACAGTTTTTGTTTTTGATATACATAATATTGTTGCTAAATATGATTATTTAAAAATGATTAAAAAAACATTATCATCCCCTATTGCTTATGCGTCAGTATTTTATCCTAAAATGTTTAGGATTATTATAGAAGAACGCAGAAAAGGTTCATCTACACAACAAATTTGTGAAGCAGTAGAATCAGTTTATCCAGATAGTGAAAATATTGTAAAAATGGCTCAATTGGCAATTGATGTTACATCACAATTAAAACCAGTTAAAGAAACTGTTAATTTAATTAATACACTTATAGATAGTAAGTATAAAGTTGTATTTGCATCAAATATGGAACCTAAATTATGGGAACGTTTTATTGTTGACTTCCCAAAATTTGCAAACTGTGGACATTTTTTACCTAGACCTGAAAATAATTGGGTAAAAAAACCATCACAGAATTATTTTAACGGATTGCGTTATAAAATAGAACAAGAATTTTTCAAGCGTCTACCAATTAATGGAGACAAACAACTAGATGATGCACATACTTATTCTCCAGACACATCCAATATTTTATTTATAGATTCTTGTATAGATAATGTAGTTTCAGCTTTAAGATCTACAATACCTTCTTATATATTTACAACTGCAGAACAATTAGAAAATGATTTATTTGAAATGGGTGTAGATATGCCCAAACAAGAAGATTTAGATGCCACATTTCCTGAGTAAATTGTTAATTCTAAAATTTGATATTTAAATTAATAATTAATCCCTCACAATATTCTGAGGGATTAATTATTGTGAATCTTTACAAAAAATAAATAACAATTAATCTAACTTACTGTAAGTTAATATACATTTTTATAACGGAGCAGCATTATGCAGTTTATTAATTATTACTTCATATTTCTCGCAGCGGGTATTTTTGGACTCGGTGTAGTCGCGTTTCTACTTTCCAAAATACGCAGTGTACCAGTAAATGATTCAAAGGCAGCAGGTATAGCCGATGCAATTAGAGCAGGGGCAATGACCTTCTTACGTGAAGAGTATAAAATAATTTTATACATGGTATTTGCAATTTCATTATTCCTAATTTTTGTAGCGCAAGCATTTGCGTCAGCTGTAGCATTTGTAATTGGTGCATTGTTATCAATGATAACTGGTTATATTGGTATGAATGCAGCAACATTAGCAAACGTAAGAACCACAATGGCTGCAAAAGAACATGGTGAAGCTAAGGCTTTTAACATGGCTTTCTTTGGTGGTGGTGTAATGGGCTTTGCAGTTGCAAGCTTTGGTATCTTAGGTTTAGGTACATTGTATTTCTTCTTCTTTGAACATCCAGATTTTATTCAGATCATTACAAGTTTCTCTTTAGGGGCTTCTTTAGTTGCTTTCTTTGCACGTGTTGGTGGCGGTATTTTTACAAAATCTGCAGATGTTGGTGCGGATTTAGTTGGTAAATTAGAAGCTGGTATCCCAGAAGATGACCCAAGAAATCCGGCAGTTATTGCTGATAACGTAGGTGATTGTGTTGGCGATACAGCTGGCATGGGTGCTGATATTTATGAATCTTATATCGGTGCAATGGTTTCAGCTATAATTTTAGCATTTAGTAATTATGGTGGCATTAAGTATCTAAGTTTACCATTAATGCTTTCTGTTTTTGGTTTAGGTGGATCAGTACTTGGTTTATTATCTAACTTTGTTTTAAGATTAGAACCGGTTGCTATGTTACGTAATGCAACTTATATTGCTATTGCATTCTTCTTGTCTGCATCAGTTTTATATATCAATTATGTAAATATTGAATTTAATATATTCTATTCAATTGTACTTGGTTGTGTTTCTGGCATCGTAATTGGTTTAATAACAGAATATTATACTTCAGGTAAAACTGTTGAACGTGTAGCAGAAAGTTCTAAATCTGGTGCTGCAACAAATATTATTTACGGTTTATCAGTTGGTATGGAATCTACAGCTGCGCCTGTAATTATTTTATCTTTAGTTGTATTAACTGCATTTAAATATGGCGGCGGTTTATTTGGCGTAGCTATTGCTGCAGTTGCAATGTTATCTACTGTTGGAATAACCATGACCGTTGATGCTTATGGCCCAATCGCTGATAACGCTGGCGGTATTGCTGAAATGTCAGGCTTTGGACCAGAAGTTAGAAAGATTACAGATAAATTAGATTCACTTGGCAACACTACTGCTGCAATGGGCAAAGGGTTTGCTATTGGATCTGCATTATTAACAGCATTAGGTTTATTTGCTGCATATTCAGAAGCTGCAAATATTCAAGTTTTAAATTTAGCTAATCCAGTAATTTTAGTTGGATTATTTATTGGTGCTACAATACCTTTTATTATTTCTGCATTAACTATGAGATCGGTGAGTGATGCTGCATTAAAAATGGTTATGGAAGTACGCAGACAATTTAGAGAAATTCCTGGCATTATGGAAGGTACTGCACAACCTGATTATAAACAATGTGTAACTATTGCAACTCGTGCATCTTTACGTGAAATGATTTTACCGGGTGTTATTACTATAGCAATGCCTGTGATTATTTTATTAACTTTAGGCAAAGACGCTTTAGGCGGCATGCTAGTTGGTGCTACAGTTGTTGGTGTGTTATTAGCATTAATGATGTCTAATGGTGGTGGTGCTTGGGATAATGCAAAGAAATATATTGAAGCTGGCCATTTAGGTGGTAAAGGTTCTGAGGCTCATCGCGCCGCTGTTATTGGCGACACTGTTGGTGATCCTTTCAAGGACACATCTGGACCTGCTCTTAATATTTTAATTAAACTTATGGCAGTGATTTCACTGTTACTAGTTTCTTTGTTCTAATATATTAGAATTCAATTAAAAAAGCGCTTGGGTAAAACCAGGCGCTTTTTCTTTTAGTTTTAAAAGTTCTTTTTTTCTTTCTTCTAATGGCTTAATTCTATCAATAAAAGATGGATGAGTTGAATCAAAAGTCCAATGTATTAAATTTAAACTAGAGGGACGTTGTTTGAGCCATTCACCAAAAAAAGTTCCCTCTGTAGTTAATTTATGTTGAAGTTTAAAAAATAAATACACTAATCTTGTAAATAGATTTGGAAAGGGAGGCTTTGTCGACAGAACAAAACTACGGAGCTCAGCCCCATAATGTTCATCGTAGAAATCAATAATAATATCGATTTTTTTTATGTCATTTATTTTTGATATAGCAAATTTATCGGCTTGCAGTTCTTGATAATGCATATATTTCGTTATTAAAATTAAAGCTATTAATGTTGGCAAGAGTTCATTTAGATTAGATAATATTTTATTACTTATAAGTTGCGGAGAATTAGTAAAAATTTTAGAAGATATAAATGAAATCAATAACGAATAAATCGAACGCAAAATAACATCTTTAGATTTTATATGTTTCATTTCATGTAGTATGGCGAATTCACTTGTTGCTAATGTTTTTGTTTTAAAATCATTGTTTTCTGAAGAAAGAACCATTTGCAAGTTATTATGTTCTTCTGTACCCATAAATATTGTATTACCTATACAGGTATGCCAGGATTCATTCTCAGTATCATTAACCTTGAATTTTATTTGTTCGCAGTTGTCTATATTATGTTCTTTTAATATATTTCTGCACCAAGCATCAACTTCCGGTGATGCATTTTTGTAATGCATAGTTTTATTTATTTGATTGTAATCATAAATTTTTTTTGCAATTATATATATTGAACATAAGGCATGAAATTTATTTGAGTTAAGTATAGGTAAAACGTTTTTTATGCCTGATTTTATATAATCCATGGAATTTAAAGAAAATGATATTGAAATTACCCAGAATAGAATAATTTTTTTTATACTGAGAAATTTAAATTTTACCATTATTTCTCCATTTATATAATTATCTAACAATATTACTCTGGAATCCACCATTTATATTTAATTCTAATAGAAATTACATAAATGTCAAATTATATTATCTTTTCTGAAAAATATTGCAAATTAAACGTCTTATTTCATTAGGTGGAAATAGAAATGAAGAAAACCAACAAAAACGTGGTAAGTTATTTAAGTTTAAAAAATATCTTGATGTACTTGAAAAAGAATATTGAGATTAATAAGATAGCTGATTTTTAAGATCAGCTATCTTTTAGAAAGTTTTATCCAGCAATTAAGGCTTCGCGATTAACATTAATTATAGGTTCAATCTCTATGGTAGGTTTAATTTTAGTATCTTGTAATTTTAATAGTTCTTTTTTTCTTTCTTCCATTTGTTTAATACGATCAAATGATAATGGATGTGCAGGATCATAACTGAAATGTATTAACTTTAAAGCATATGGATGATTTTCTAACCATGTTCTAAATGTTTCATCTTTTTGTTTAGTTTTTTCATATAAAAATTTTATTGGGTAATAAGTCATTTTAAAATTAACGACCGCAAGGGGATTGATTTTTTGTACTTCAGCAACCATTAAGTTTATGTCACCAGTTATTGTATTCAATTCGCCATCATGTATTCCTTTAAAAAAACTAATTACGCAGTCTATTTTTTTAATATCATCCATTTTAGATATAGCAAATCTATCAGCTTTGTTTTCATGATATTGCATATATTTTGTTAATAAAAAATTAGTTGAATGCGCACAAAGCACTGTAGATATATAAGTTATAGAGGCTTTGAGTATTGATTGTGAAAGTGTTGTAGTTTCTGTAAGATTGAAAAATTTATGAGAATATTCATTAAAGTTTTTTGAAAGCTGATAATTTATAGCTGATATCACAGGAATAGAACAAGCTTGGCATAAGATATCTTTATCTATTAAATGTTTCATTTCATGTAACAATGCGAATTCGTTTATTGCAAAGATAACAAAATTATTTTTATTTTCAGGGGTCTTTAACGCGTATAATAGTTCATTAGAATAATTAGAATGGATTGCGATGGTATTATTAGTAAGTGTCACCCAGGGACTTGGCATATTATCCGGTAAGATTTTAAAGTTAATTTTTTCTATATCTTGAAAATCATGTTTTTTTAAAATTTCTTTGCACCATTGTATAAGTTCCTTGGGCATATCTTCATAAGTTTGAACATTTTGGTGCATATACTGGTATTGGCCTAATTTAAATACTGATAATAATATAGGCATGTGTTTGGTGCAAAAAGAATTGTAATTTTGAGCATATTTAGGTAGTTTTTGGATACATTGCTCTTTAAAAGTCTCTGCTTTAATAGCTGAAAAAGCTGTATTGATTAAGATTGCGGTTATAAACCAAGTTGACATTTTGAACATATTTGAACCTTAGAAATAAAAATAATTTGTAGATAAGCATTGTGTTACAGTATATAAATAGATTATATGTTTTAATAAATAAGACAAATCAGTCACAGGAGAGATTAATGAAAGCAAATAGGTTTATAAGATATTTAAAAGAATATCCACAGCTTTTTTGGGAATGGTTAAAAATATTAGGGTTGCTATTTATTGGTATCTGGAAAGTATTAAGGCTGCCCGGGCCAAGAGTGGTCTTTTTTGGTGGAGCAAGATGGCATAAAGAAGATGCTTATTTTAAGCATGCACAAGATTTAGCACAGAAATTGGTAGAAATGGATATATCCATTATTACTGGTGGCGGTCCTGGTATAATGGAAGCTGGTAATTGTGGAGCGGCGCAAGGCTGTAAAAAAGGCGAAATCAGAAGTTTAGCCATTGGCATTACTGGGCTGAAGCCAGAAGAACCTATAAATCATTGTGCTCAAGATGCAGTGTCATTTGATAGTTTTTTTGTACGTAAATGGTTATTAATAAATTATTCGTCAGGTTTTGTAGTCTTCCCTGGAGGTTTTGGTACGTTAGATGAAATGGCAGAAGTTTTAAATTTAATTGAAACTTATAAAATTAAACGGGTACCTGTTATTTTATTTGGAAAAGAATACTGGTCACCATTAGTAGAATGGCTGGCTAATTATGCTTTAGCCCGGGGGCTAATTAACCAACAAGAATTAGAAATTATTACTGTTACAGATGACATGGAAGAAGTTTTTTGTATTTTGGCAAAACATTGTACAATAAATAAAAATGAGGAGATTGATAAGCAGAAGCCCAGCAAATCTATATAAATTTTAAAAACAATCTAATCTTTTTTTGAATTTACGAATCGCTAAATTTATAAAAATAAAAGTAAAAATAGTTAATGCTAAAATACAATAATGAAATGGTATAAATAAGTCTGTACCTAAGATTGCTCCACGCAAGCCTTCAGTAATATATATAAATGGATTAAATAATGTTATATAGCCTAAAATAACTGAGACTTTGGCCATAGTTGCCCATGGAACCCATGTGCCACCAAGCATTGTAAGTGGTGTATTCATTCTACGCCACCAATTACCAATTTGATGCGTGTTATGCATATAAAGTATTGATAATATTACATAACTTGCAGCAGCTATAGAGCTGAAAAAGATAATAGTTACTAGTTTAAAGATAGAAAGCTGTGAAGTATCAAATGAATTTTGTAAAATAAGCTTTGTAACTCCAAAAAATGGTAATAAAAAAATTGTAGTAAATGATGAAGTTACGAAAACTTTTTGAATAATTAATAGTCTAGGATTTAAAAGTAGAGTTTGAAATTCAATATATTTATTATTTTCTAAATCTAAAAGCAAAAAAATATTTTGATTAAAATTTAAAGATAAAAACAAAAATATTAAACTGCTTGGTAATAATAAAGATATTGAAACAAGTTGTACATTAGAAAAGCTTGTAGTAGGGATAATGTAGCCAAAAGTTAAAGCATATAAACTTGGAAAAATTATTGAATAATTAATAAAGTAACGTATTATATTTTTTGAAAAAACATAAATATCACGTTTTGTAAACTGAATAAAAATTTGAGTATTATAATGCATTTGTTTCCTATACTGGGTCCAGATGGCGTTTCATTGCAAATACTAGTGGAATTAATAAAATTATTGATCCTATAGATAAAACAGTTATTGATATATGTATAGGTATATAATTTCCGGATCCTAAAGATGCATAGCGCAATCCGTCGGTCATATAAGTCATTGGACTAAAGCGTGATATTTGAGCCATTAATGGCCATGTTTGTTCTAATCTATGCCAAATAAAAAACACTCCACCAAAATGTATCAATGGGTTAAGTATACGTTCCCAAGTATTATTTATAAACCAGTTCCATTTGACGCCAAAAGCAAAAAATAAAAACATCACAGATAAAAATAAGGAAGATAAAGTATACATTAACAGCAATAATGGAAAGTTTATGTTAAATTTAGAAAGATGATTTAATATAGTAAGTCCAATTAAAAAAGCAGGAATAGTAGAAACAATTAAATCTATTGTATAAGCAATAATATATTCTGCTATTAACCAATATTTTGAGATCATTAATGTTAAATGATAATCAAAAAATCTTTTGAAATCTATGTCAGATTTTACACCAACACATTTGCTATAGCTTACTGATATTAAAAGATTTACCACAATTCCTAAAAATAAGGGTGCAGAAAATTGTAAAGACATTCCAAGCGCAGGAAAGAAATAGCCATAAAGCAAAGAAAAGAAAAAACCAAGAATCAAAGAATCGATTATAGTATTTTTGATATTAGAGACTATTATTTTAATATCTCTTTTTAATAATGCAAAAGAAACTAAGAAATTAGTTTTAAAGCTCTGTAATAATTTCATCTTCTTCCATTAAACTTAAGAAAATATCTTCTAGTTTGTCTTTTTTATGTTTTTCTTTTAAATCTTTTACAGTTTCGGTCAAAAGTATTTTACCTTTTTTAATAAAACAGACTTTATCTGACAAAACTTCTGCTTCATCAAGATAATGTGTTGTTAATATAACAGTCATGCCTTTTTCACGAAGGGTTTTAATTATTTTCCATAGTTGATGTCTAATATCAGGGTCTAAGCCGACTGTAGGTTCATCTAAAATTATTAATTCAGGGCCATGAATAAGTGCGCGTGCAATTAATACGCGTTGTCTTGTTCCACCTGATAATTCTGTAATTTGGAAAGTTTCATATTTCTTAAGATTCAATAATTTTAATAATTCTTCAACACGTTCATGTATTAGTTTTTCAGGCATTAAATAATAACGTCCAGCAAAAATTAAATTGTCTTTAACGTTTAGTTGTACATCTAAGTTTGCATTTTGAGGGCAAAAACCTAAATGCTTACGAAAATCTAATAAATTATTATATATAGAAGTGCCTTTATAAAGAATTTCACCACTTGTAGGTGGGTGAAGTGTAGCCAAAATAGAAGATAATGTAGTTTTCCCTGCACCATTATGGCCTAGAAGGGAAATGATTTCGCCTTTATTAATTATCAAGTTTATTCTATCTAATGCTTTTACAACATTATTTTTACTTTGATAAGTTTTAGAAAGATTTACAATTTTTAATAACACATTTGATTGCATGTATTTGGCCTTAAATTAATACCCCACCCAGTAAGAGTGGGGGTTTTATCCGAGTCGAAGTATATTAAATATTATTGTAAATCCATTTTTATGCAAGAAAATCCCAATTTTATGGATTTAAATGACGAATAATTCTCTCTAATTCTTCCATAGAATTTTGAGACATTTTTTCAATTAAGATCTTTTCTTCTTCAGTTAATTCTAGTGCATTCTTCAGATTATTAAGACTTTTTTTAAATGAATTATACGAATATGAGTAGGCATATATATCATTATTCTTTTTAGCATATTCATATGCTAATTTACCAAGCTCAAATTGAGCTTGAGTAACCAAGGATGAGTTATTTGGATTGTCTATAATTAATTTTTCCAAAGCAGATGTTTTTGTATTAAATTCGACCTTTAATTTATGCAAAGCTTTTGGTTTCAATTTTGGACTAAGACATTCAGAACTATATAGCGAAAAGCTTGCAAGTAAAAATAGAAATATAAAATTTTTCATAGATGCTCCTTGTTTTTATAGGTTTATTTACTAATAGTAACATATTTAAATAAAGAAATCAACTGTATTTGCCTTCATAGGGGTTAACCGGATTAGCAAGTTACTGGGGTTTTAATAGATTCCCAATAAAAAAGCCTATAGCTGAGATTATTACTGATATTACACCATGTAATGGTACATTTAGCATTTTAAGTAAAATATATGAAAATAGTCCAAAAATGATAGAAAGTAGGGCTGAGTTTTTATTCGGTTTTTTTAAATAGATACTAAAAACCAAAGGAATGAATAGGCAGCTGACAGAAAGTTCGTAACTTGAAACTAAAATATTTATAATGTCGGTAGTAAAAAAGTAAGAACTAATAATAGCAAACGCACCTATTATAGCAGTTATATATTTAGCTAATTTTAATTTGTTGGTTATGCGTAGAAATGAGAAATTAAAATCTTCTGATAAATTAGAACTAACGGCACAAAGTAATGAGTCAGCGGTTGAAGTTATAGCTGCAATAATTCCACATACTGCAAACATAAAAACAATATTATTGGTAGATGTTTTTAAAATAGAGATTAAGGGGCTCGCGTTTGCAGGAATATTAATACCCATTAAATTTGCTTTTATTCCTAAATAGATTGGAATTAAAGCAAATATTAACATAAAGCTACCTGCTAAAATTGAAGATATGGCAGCTACTTTTTTGCTTTTTGAAGCGAAGAATTTTTGTGCTAAATCCTGTTCTATTAGAGTAAATAAAGCTGGCATTATTAGAATTGGTAATAAATCTAAAAAACTGGATCTATTAAAAATAAAATTTTTCTGGTTCGCTGTAAAAGTCACCATTGTGTTAAAAATATTGGGTTCAAGTAAAATGTTATAAATAAAAATTCCACCAAAAACCAAAATGATTAATAAAACTTGTGCAGTGTCTGTTATTACAACGGCATTTAGCCCGCCTATTATAGTATAGCTAATTATAAATATCCAAAATAAAATAAATATAATATTGTTATCAATTCCAATGCTTGCAAGTACAGCTTTGCTGGCAATAACTTGTGCGATTAAAATTCCGCATAAAGTAATTATAGAAAGTAGTGATGCAAATTTTCTTAATGTTATACTTTGATATTTAGTTTCAAATAATTCAGCAGTAGTGGAGATATGCAGCTCTTGTAATTTAGAGGCAAAACCTAATCCTAAGAATAAAAAACCTAGAGTTATTGAAATTGTATATAAAATACCAAACAAACCTATTTCATATGCTTTTTGAGAAGTTCCAAGCAACATTCCTCCACCAAGTTGGGTTGCTATTAATGTAAATGTAACATTTAATAAACCTAATTTTCTACCTGCTAAAAAGTAATCTGTTGTATTTTCTGTTTTGCGTGAGGCATAAATGCCTAAAATGAAATAGATAACTGCTAATGCAAAAAGTATGATTAAAAAAATTAAATTACTCATAATTATTTAAATAATATTTTGTTAAGTTCATTTATATTTGTAAACACAATAGAAGGGATGCCCATCTTATTGGCTATGATAACATTTTTGATTCTATCATCAATAAATATTAAATTTTTGGGATCAATGTTTTTACCTTCAATCCACGTTATAAATTTTTTATAAAATTCCGGATTAGGTTTTTTAATATAATTGTCATTTGTAGTAGTTAAAAACATATCATCAAAAAGATTAAAGATTGGATGTTCTTTTGTTAAAACCTTCATACCATTAGTTGTCTCATTAGATAGTATAAGTAATTTATAATTTTTCTTTCTTAATTCTTTTATTAGAGCACATGTTTTAGGGAATTCTTTTTTTGTATAAGTTAATTTGTATGCAATATCAATGCATGATTTAAATTTTGGATCAAAGTTTAATATTTTATTTAGAACTTCTTCTGTAGTTTCGTCATCGCGTAAACTATAAATATGATAAATTAATCTTGGATGGATCAAAATAGAAAATAGTTTTAATTTTGGAGCATTGCATACTATATCAAACATTTTTTTAAAATCAGGTTTTAAAATTACGCCATCTATATCAAATACAAATACAGTTTCAGGTGTTACATGAATTTGATTATATGCATTGTCATTTATCGCTTTGATTTTATCATTGAGCTGCTTTTGTTGATATAAGCGATATGCAAAATAGCATATAACTAAGCTGATTATGATCTTAAATAAACTATTCATATACTCAGTTGTCTTCTTAAGTTATAAGGCGTAGTAAATAATATCGAAGAAATACCCATATTTCTTGCAGATATAACATTTTTCATTTGATCATCAATAAATATCAGTTTACTTTTTTCATGCCCAAACTTTACAAGATATTTTTCAAATGCTATTGGATTTGGCTTCTGTATATAATCATCTTCCGGTGTTGTTCCCATTATTCCATCAAAATGGCTAAAAATTTCAGGGTATTTATTTTTTAAAATATCTAAAGAATGTTCGCCGATATTAGAAAGTATATATACCTTATGTCCTGCCTTTTTTAAATCTGAAACGATATCAATAGATTGTTTTATTGGAGATTGTGCATTTAAAATGTTTAATCCGCTTGAAATAAATTCTAGATTTGGAAATTTCTTATCAACATTTATTACAATTTTTTCTGCTACTGTGCCTTTATAAAGTGAACTAATGGCATTTGCAATTACATGGGGATAAAAAATAATAGAAAAGAGTTTAAATTTATGTGGCACTTTAATAGCTTCTTTTACAACTTCAATTGGGTTTAGTTTAAAAAGCACCCCATGTAAATCAAATACAAAGATTGTATCTTTTGTAACTTCAGCCATTGGAGTATCCTTAGGATATTTTCTATATAATCGTTTTGTATAAATAATATTCATGCCATAAAGTATTATGGTTAAAAAAGCTAATTTTATATATAGTAAGTTGCTAATTTTTATTAAGTTCTTCATTGTCCTAAATATTTTAAAAAATAAATATAATATATAATAAATTTATTAGAGCAAATAATAAAGAAAACAATTTTATTGTTCAGTTCTGCACGTCGGGCATTTACCATTGCCATTTCCCTTAAGCCATTGGTTTAAACAATTAATATGGAAATAGTGTTTGCATTTAGTTGGATATAATTCACCATTACCAATATCTATGCAAATTTGGCAAAGATCTTGATTAGGTGTATTTTGATCCACTACTTTTGTTTCTCCATTTGCTTTTAATAATTCTTTGCTAATGACTGAAAGTGATGGTTCTTGCGCTGAATGAAGGACAAATCTATATAATGACGTATTTACTTCTACAACATCATTATTAATTTGGGTGTTGTACTTTACTCTCACATATGGATTTGCACCAACTGAAAGTCTTTCTTTAATTACCCCAATATTTCCTTGGTTAACGTATTTAACTAAACTTATGTCCCAAAGTTCCTGTATCTGTGATATTTCATTTGAATGGTCAATAATATTTGATCCATCACGGAATTTGTATGCTCCATGTTTAACCAGAAACTTAGACATTTTTAATTGTTTTTTATATAAAAAATATTCCAGATAAGTTTTATTCTCTTTATAGGGTTTGTTTATATCAAAACCTTTTTTAATAAGAATTTCTACAATATCATCTAAATAATTATGTAATGCAATTCTAAAATATGTATCTAAATCTTTAGATGACATTACAAATAATGGATGATTTAAAATAAATTTAGCAGTTTCAGTTTGTTTTGATTGTAATGCTTTTTCTAAGAAATTAGCATCGAAATATGGACCATTAATATTAGCGCCAAGATATGAAAGAAGCTTAATTTCATTTAAATCATTTTTTTTAACCGCTTGCTTTAATCTTATATTTATAAACTTTAAATATTTGTAGAATAATATAATTGTAGATATACCACTACCTATTATAAACAAAGTTTTATTATTTTTTATTAGACCTTGATTAATTAAATCATATCTGACTGTAGCGATTAATTGATTTAAACTTGAAAACGCAATAATTTCAGGAGCAAAAGTTAAGAAAAGTTTTTTATTGCGTGAGCTATCTTGAACTTTTTTTAATAAAAGTTTTGTAGTTTTAAACTCATCATTATGTTGAACTTCTATTATTTTATCATTATCAGGAATAGCTTCAAGTACTTTGGTAATTATATAAATAAAACTAGTAAGTAATATAGAACTGGTCGAACTAGTAATAGCAATCTTTAAAGCCGTACTTGCAAAACTTTGTTCTGCGGGCAAAACTGGTTTTGAAGTGAATAAACCTGTAAATATTAAAAGAACGAATAAAAACTGTTTGAATTTCATAATGACATCTATCTATTATTGTTCAGCTCTACACATAG